>DAOWNS010000379.1 GCA_030642465.1 Candidatus Thorarchaeota archaeon
GAATTACAATGGCCCTATTCCAATTGATTCTGCTTGTCCTATTCGGTGTCGCCATGAGCACGATGTTTAGCGGGTTCATGCTGGCGAGAAGGATGGGCTTCTATCTAATGAAGCAGGTGATGACTCTAATGGGAGCGATGATGGTCGCACTGGGAGCACTGGTCGTGGGACTTTTCTTCCCGCCAGTGGTTCCAGCCATGTATGATATGCTTCACATAATACTACTGATCAATTTCGTTCTGGTAGCTCTTGCTACTCTGATGGAGTTTGGTCAGGTGCTACCAATACTCATGAAGACAATGCAGGGTGGTCCGATCCACAGTTCACACATCACGAACTTGTTGATCTCTCTCTTCCTGACATTGGGCTTGGTTCTCTTCTACGAGGGCCTGGCAGTACTGTAGAGGAGATGATTCAAGAATGGCTAGTCTATACATAATCGGACAGTGGGGTCCTGAATGTGCAGAGCGGTGCTTTGCTCCGTTTGTGACCGGTACAACGGCACAGGCGCAGGACGTAGAAACGAAGATCTTCCTCATGATGGACGGAGTGTATCTCATGAAGAAGGGGGCCGCAGAGAATGTCAAGGCTCCTGGTTTTCCGCCCCTTCCAGAGCTCATCAATGCGTTTCTGGATGAAGGTGGAAAAATCGAGCTTTGTTCAAACTCAGCAGAGTTCAGAGGTCTGAAGAAGGAGCATCTACGCGATGACCGCATCACCATTGCTGGCGCAGCCACAATGATCGATGATGCCCTAACCTTTGACAGTACAATGTATTTCTAAGAGCCGGTGGGGAATGATTCCCCTCCCTCTCTTTTATTTTTCTAGAAGGTCATTCAAAGAGAGATGACCTTGTCATATTCATCCATCATCAAGTCGACGATTCGGGAGTAGTCTACAAGATCTACATCCACGACAAGGCGATCACTCAATCCACGTTCCTCCACGTGTTTCTTGGACGCGTACACCTTAACTTTCAATGTCTTGAGTTCATCAGAGTGTGGACAGCCCCTATCCGCCATGAAGACTCCATCTTGAATCAGCAGAATGGCCGCCTCTTGGCCTTGGCTTTTCAAAGCTTGGATGATTTCCTCCAGACTTGAGCAATCGGATGATAACCAAATCAATGCCTTCAACTTCGCATCACACTCCTAGAATGTTAGAACAATTTCGTTCTCCACGAACGCTTTCCCTATCCCAGCTTCGTCGAGTATTTCCACCCCGTCAATCAATTCATCAGGGGTTATGTTGTGGGACTCCAACGACTTCTTGCTCACACAGATGCGACCATCGAAACTTTGGAAGGTCATCTTGAACATCCTGATGGGCAGGTCGTTCATACCCTTCAGAACTGAGAGAACGCCGTCCCCCATGAATAGCATCATCGGTTCGTGATCCATGCCAAACATACCAACACTTGCCCGCCAGCCTTCAAAGTTATAGATGGCACCAAAAGGTTTGGATCTTATCAAGAGCAGTACAGATCGTTCAGTGAATTCCATTGCGATTCCTCCTATGGTAC
>DAOWNS010000078.1 GCA_030642465.1 Candidatus Thorarchaeota archaeon
GGCAATGTTTCCTCAAAGAGCACATCTCCTTGTTCGAGTTTTAGCTTCTGACCACTGACCTTAACAACTGCTGTTCCGTTTTTCCCAAGATCGTCCCTCAGTTTGGCTGCATCCATTTCCTGAAGTGCATCCACAATGTCTTTCATCTTGTCCTTGAACTTGGGTCCCATGACCTTGTAGTCTGGCTTTATTGAGAGCTGCACGAAACCTTCCATGACATCAGTTTCATAAACCTCGAAATCAGTCGTGTTGAGATCATCTAGTAACAATGACTTGAGGCTATTAGCGCTTTCAACGACCTCCTTCGATGCCGCTATCAGTGTGATTTTGGCTACAGGATGCCTTAGTTTCACGCCCTTCTTGTTTCGAGCGTGACTTGAAGCCGATCTCAGTTCTTGCAGAACATCGAAAGCACTCTCCTTCTTCAAGTCAAGGAAGGCTTTCTCCATGTCAGGCATGTCAGTCATGTTGATTGATTCAGGGAGGTTCTTTTGGAAACGCATCAAGAAATCCCTGTGAATCTTCTCAGCTAGGAATGGCGTGAATCCATTCAAGCATCTCAGTATAGTTTGAAGCACATAGTACATGACGTCATAGGCCATGACCTTCTTGGGGTCTTCACTATCCAACCAGACTCGCTTCTTCACTATTGGCAGATAGACTCTGCTCAAGTCATCAGTGACGAAATCTAGTAGAACTCGCCCCGCTAGATGCCATAGATGCTTCTCCATATTCTGATGAAATTGACCAACAACGCTCTGGACTTTTGATAATATCCACTTATCCTCAAGCTCTGCCTTCTTGTAGCTCTTCTTCAACCTCTTCGGGTCAAACAGGAACGTATCGAGTTCCATGTACGTTTCGGCAAAGAGAGTGACGTTCCAGAGGATGTCAAGACTCCTCCGGACCAAATCAATTTCTTTCCGGTCATAGTTCATCCGAGACCATGATGCGGACCGTGTAAGAACAAAGACCCTAAACGGGTCTGCGCCCACGGTTTCAAATGCATCCTTAGCCCACACAACATTTCCCTTTGACTTGCTCATCTTTTGGCCATCATCATCAAGAACATGCTCTTGGCTCACACACACCTTGAATGAAGCTTTGTTGTGCATGACCACTGACGTGTAGAGCAGACTATAGAACCACCCACGTGATTGATCGACAGCTTCAGTGATGAAATCGTAGGGGAATAGGCTCTCGAACAGACTTGGGTCCTTGAGGTAGCCCACGCTGGCAGTATGAGCCATCCCAGAATCTAGCCAGCAGTCAGTGACAAATGGCTCCCGGTGCATTTTTCCACCGCATTTCTTACACTCGAGTACAACTCGGTCAACCCAAGGTCTGTGCATCTCGAATTCATCGGGAAACTCAACAGCCAGATCTTTGAGCTCCTTTCTAGAGCCAACTACAACTTCCGCATTGCAGTCATCGCAGACCCACACGGGAAGTGGTGATCCCCAGATTCTGGAGCGTGATATGCACCAATCATCTGCATTCGCCAACCAGTCACCAAAACGGCCGGTGCCGGCCCATTCAGGGATCCAATCAACCGCCTTGTTCTGCGCGACAAGTTTGTCACGAACCCCGGTCATCTTGAGGAACCATTGTGTGCTGTCTGCTAAGTATATGAGCGGAGTGTCGCATCTCCAGCAGTGTGGGTATTCGTGTTCGATTTGCTCTTCATGAACGAGAAGTCCCTTTTCCTTAAGCAATCTGGGAACGTCTTCGTTCGTGTCGAATACGTACCTGTCCTTGAACATTGGGACCTCGTCCGTGAACTTCCCATCGGATGTAACTGGCACAAAAACAGGAACGTCAAATTCCCGAGCGACCACAAAGTCATCAGGGCCAAAACCTGGAGCTGTATGGACAAGGCCCGTTCCATCATCCACGGTAACGTGCTTGCCCGTTACAATGGCGTGCATGTATTCTTCATTATGTTCTTGATGCCATGGCACTTCGTCTTTGAACGGGTGAACGTACTTCCAACCGAGCATATTTTTACCAATGGTTTCATCAGTGACTTGAAAGTCTTTGATCCCGATCTTCTCCATAATAATGTCTACAAGATCCTCTGCCAGCCACCATAGTTCATCCCCAACCTTCACCTTGACGTACCTGTATTTGGGATGGACAGATACCATCTCGTTTGATATCAACGTGAATGGAGTTGTTGTCCATACTACTAGGTACTCATTCTCTCTATCCTGAAGTTTGAACTTCACGTAGACTGATGGATCTACTTTCGTCATGTATCCCTGGGAAACCTCATGACCTGAGAGGGCAGTATTGCACCTTGGGCATGTTGGGTTCACACGATACCCTCTCCCAAGGAGTCCTTTCTCATTCGCAAGTTTTAGGAAGTGCCAGACATGCTCTATGTAGTCATCCCTGCGCGTCTGGTATGCGTTTGGATAGTCCAACCAAAGACCAAGTCTTATCGAGTCATTGACCCATCGATCAAGGTAGAAATCAGTAAGATCCTTACACTTCTGAACGAACTGGTCCATCCCCATGCTCGATTCGATGTGGCCTTTCTCTGCTATGCCTTCCTTCCTTTCCACTTCTAGCTCAACGGGAAGGCCCTGCATGTCCCACCCGCCACGCCTCCAGACATTGTATCCCTTCATGGTCTGGTATCTAATTTCAGCATCCTTCATAGCTCGACCTCTTGCATGCCCGACGTGCATGAAGCCGTTTGTTGTGGGAGGCCCCTCAAGGAAATTCCAAGCCGGGCCTGACTTCCTCAAGTCAACAGTTTTTTCATAGATCTGGTTGGTGTTCCAGAACTCTAATACTTCCTTCTCTACAGCTAAAGGATCATAGCGCTTGGGTAATGAACTCAAACTGAACACCTCTCGGATTGATGTGACCTGAGCAATGAGTGCAAAAGACACCCGTTGAATCGGGGCAAAGGCTGGGATGAACCGGACATAGCTAATCGTCTTGGAGAAGCGACGCTAGTTAATTTGACAATCCATCCTGTAATTCACCTTTTTGGGCTGTTTGCTTGAAACATTTTCACGCTAATAAAAAGGTTAGGCTAACACGTGTTGACCTTTGATGCACCTGAATTGAAGAGAGACCCGACCAACACTTAATTGTTAGATGCTTTTCCCAGTCAGATAGATTGGGACTAGTGCCCGAATACGGTGGTAATCAATGAGTGCTCTGGAAGACAGAACCTTAGACAAGCTTGCGGATATGATATACAACACACAGTTGCAGGATCTGCTTGAAATTTGGCGTGCCATAAGACCAAAGATGGATTCCGAGGGCGCTGAGGCTGTGAAGGCAGCCTTTGAGGGTGCCAAGAACAGATTCCTAACGGGCCCATTTGAGAGCCATGTGGAGGTTCGATGGGGAATGAACCAATGCGTTCACTGCAATGATGATAACATCGAGAAAAACGGCATTGCGTATGTTCAGTCAAGCGGCGATGGTCTGGAATTCAACACTTGTCTCAACTGCAACATCGGGATTCTATACAATCTCGCTTTTGCGAAGGCGACCCTGGACAGCTATCTCGTACCACTCGGCAAGCTGGGACAGTTCAATGGAATGTCATTCTATTGGAGTGCCATCCTTCCCACAGAGATGGAAAAGTTTCAGCCAGTCTACGAAGTGGTGAACCAGGGGCAGTGGATTGGTAGCATTTCATTCGATGAATCATTGACACCGCGATACCTACCATTTGTTTCGATGACTGAGTCGATTTCTCGGGGCGCGGATGAGCCTTGGACCTCGGACCTCCCCGAAGATATGAAGGCTGCTGTTGAAGCCTTCGTCACAGAGGCAAAACCTCAGATTGAGGTGTCTCTTACGTTGAGGTGACCCGATAGTACTGCTGGTGCAATCATTGAGAGAGAAACTAGTGCGTGATAGAATCCCCGAGATTATCCGATCTAGGGGCGCACAACCAACAGTTAGAACCGCGTCGGAGGACGAGCTGGATCTGCTAATGCGAACCAAGATTGTTGAGGAGGCGGAGGAGCTTCTTTCTTCCGGTGAAACTGAGGAGATCGTTGATCTCCTTGAAGTTATTGATGCTTTGATTCAGTTAAGGGGTCTCAGCTCTACTGAACTTGATCAACTGAGGGAAAAGAAGAACCGGGCACGGGGCAGCTTCAAACGCGGCTACGTGCTATTACTCGATGATTCAGAATAACGCACATGATTCACTCATCATACTCTGAACCATTGGACAAAGGTTATATCCAAAAAATTCAGGCCTCTGCGCGTAATACCACCCTGTTCAGTGGTGGTAATTTATTATGGAGTTGAACAATCGTGGCAACTGATGAAGTAAAGCCAATTCCGGAAGAGCCAATCCCTCATGGAGACGTTTCTAGATACCATATTGAGCTACATCCCGAAAAGGAACTTCCGTACACTACGCAGTCCATCTGCCCGGAGTGCTTCCTAGAGCATGATGAAGTAAATGTGATAGATGCTACCCTCTATGAAGAGGACGGCAAGGTCATGTACAAGAAGACCTGCGAGAAGCACGGTGAATTCATTGACATCTACTGGGGCGACGCAGACATGTGGAGAAAAGCCCAGAAACGGTGGTACAAGACAGTGGGCCTGGACAATCCCAGAACCAAAACGGTGAAGGGCTGTCCTGAAGACTGTGGTCAGTGTCCAGAACACAAGACCCACACAGCTCTCGCTTTGCTAGATGTTACTAATCGCTGCAACTTGCGATGCCCAATTTGTTTCGCAGTGGCTGCGGAAGGGGGCACTGTGTATGAACCCTCGCCGGAGCAAGTCCTTGAGATGATGAGAAACCTTCGGAGGAATCTGCCAGTTACTACGCCCGCTATCCAGTTTGCAGGTGGAGAGCCAACCGTTAGTAAGCACCTGCCACAATACATCAAATGGGCGAAGCAGCTGGGGTTCAGCAATGTTCAGATTGCCAGTAATGCCATCAGAATTGGTAAGAGCAAGGCGTACCTGCAAGAGCTTCGTGACGCAGGCCTTTCAACAATCTATATGCAATTTGACGGCGTTACACCGGAGCCATACATTGTGGCCAGAGGCAGCAATATCCTGCCTGTAAAGAAGCAGGCCATACAGAACGCTCGCGAGATTGGCATGCATTCTCTCATCTTAGTCCCAACAGTGGTTCGTGGTGTGAATGAAGACCAAGTTGGAAGAATCATTGAGTTTGCCGTGGAGAACCGAGATGTAATTCGCTGTGTCAACTTTCAACCTGTAAGTATCACTGGACGGATTGATCATAAAGCACGCAAAGAGATGCGAATCACGATACCCGATGTCATCAAGTTAATCGAGGAACAGACCGAAGGTCGGATACCTGCCACGGAATGGTTCACCGTGCCTTCGATGATGCCTCTAGGTCGCGGTCTGGGTTTCATGAGGGGTAGTCCCCACCTTGAGCTTGGCACACACTTCGCTTGTGGAATGTCCACATTCATCTACATCAACGATGACGGAAGCTACAAGCCCATTACTGACGTGATCGATATTGACAGGTTCATCGATCTGTTTGTGGTTATCTCGAATATCTATGCAGATAAGAAGAAAGGCGCCAGCAAACGGGCCAAGGCTAAACTCGCGGCAGGTCTTCGTCACATCAAGGATAAGGGCATGCTCAAGGAGCTCGTGAACGCATTCCTGAAAACAGGCGATTACGAAGCCCTCTCCAAATTCATGAATCGGATAATCATGATTGGAATGATGCATTTCCAGGACCCATACAACTTGGATCTAGAGCGTGTGCAGCATTGTGACATTAACTACGCAGTGCCGGACGGCAGGATAATCCCATTCTGCACGATGAATACAATTCACAGGTCACGAGTGGAAAAGAAGTTCTCGATACCTGTTAAGGAATGGCGAGCTGGTCACAGACCCACACAAGTCGAGGAAGACAGCCTCTCCAAACCGTACACCGGTGCGTAATTCGAAACCACTGCAGAAAGTACTGTCAGCCTCCCTCATGGGGGGCTTCTCCCTCTTTTTTGCTCCCTGTTGTTAAACTTGGATTAAACCCAATTTCGCGCAAGAATTGAAATCCAACGCACGGAAGGTTTAATAAGACGGCAGGTTGCAGAATGTAATGGACATGGTAGGAATCGAGGGTGATATCCTGCTATGACTGGTTAAGCAAAGGCGGTCATTTGGGCTAGTTTTTCGTTACATGCCCTCAATTACGAAACTCCCCCCTCCTACCACGATTACCCAGATGACCGCCACCTTCTCATTTTTCTTCTCTCAGAAATTACCATATGCGATTGTTAATTAGCACGGGAGCACTATAGCTTCCGGGCCGTGAGAACATGAACCGACACCGTGAACTTCAAGTTGTACAGGTCGACGTCTTTACAGATGTTCGATACGAAGGAAACCCTGCAGCAGTTGTGCTTGGAGCCGACCGAATAAGTGCCGAAACGATGACCAAGATCGCAAGAGAGATGAATGTTCGAGAAACCGTGTTTGTATCCAAGTCTCGAGTCGGTGACTTTCGATTAAGGTATATGACTCCCAAAGGCGAAATTGAATTCTCTGGGCATCCCACCATTGCTGCTTTCCATGTCTTGGTCGAGGAGGGTCTTGTTGAGGTAGTCAGTGAAGTGACCCTATTCAATCTGGAAACGAGCTCCGGATTGTTACCAGTGGAGGTCGTCAAGAACGTAGCTACCGGCGTCCACGAAGTTCAAATTACGCATAAGCAGCCTGAGTTCCTCGCGAGCTACGATCCCAAGGATTACGCTGCTGCTCTAGGTCTCTCCCTGGCTGATATCATGTCCCCAAATCCAGTTGAAACAGTCAGCACAGGAACTCCCTATCTAATGATTCCATTATCCTCACAGAAGTCCCTTGACAGAATCTCTCCGGACTGGCAGTCACTAGTGGAATTGTGTGAGAAAGGTAACTTTGTGGGACTCTGTGTTTTCACAAAGGATGTGCGCGAACCGACGTCTGATGCACAGGCGCGTGTCTTCATCCCTGCTCTTGGCGTCCCAGAAGATCCGGTTTCTGGTGCTCCCGCAGGATGCTTAGGAAGTTACATGATACGTCACGGTCTAATGGCTCCTACATATCCAGTGACAAGCATCGTCATCGAACAAGGCCATTACATGGAACGTCCGGGTAAGGTGTTTGTTGAGGTGAAGGGTGATACTGAGGGCATTGAGCAGGTGAAGGTCAGCGGCGTTGGGGTCACAGTCATGAAGGGTACGCTCTACATTTGATACCTGTGCTCCTGTTTCCTCGCGTTTCCTCTTAGCATCTTAGTAGTGCGCCAGCACAAACGCTTATCACGAACGTGACGGGTGCTCCGAGCGGCGAAACCCATGCTTGACATTATGCAGAACGCAATCGAAGCAATATCCGATAGTGATGTCGCATTTGCAGACATCCGGCAGGAAAACCGTCAGGGAACGCATATGGTCGTGATAAATGGCGACCTAAGGTCTCTCAATAGCGTAAACAAGTCCGGTGTTGTTGCGAGGATACTTGTTGGAGAATGTTGGGGTCAGGCATCTACTACGAGTTCTATTACAAAGGAAACTCTGAGTGATCTTATTTCTAATGCAACGCGGATGGCAAAAGCTAGTGCCAGACACTCGCGAAAGGCCATTGACCTTAGTACGATATCTTCTGAGGTCAAGACCGTTTGGCAAAA
>DAOWNS010000195.1 GCA_030642465.1 Candidatus Thorarchaeota archaeon
ATCTTCCCCATCTATGACAAGCTGTCCACGACCCTTGTCAACACTGAAACGATCGACTGTGCCTTTCAGGTCCGGACCATATGCTCCGTGACGCTGATGGTCTGCACCTCTTCGAGAAACAGCATAACCCAGAGCGCATGTCTTGAGACCTCGTACATCATAACCGGTCATCTCGACGCCCTTGATGTGCAAAGCAAAGGCCTCGGAACCTTTACCAATCTTCTCTGCGGCTCTCGCCACGCCTTCAGCCAAGATATCTCCGATGTCTTCTCTGAAAGCAATCTTCCGAAGCATCTCGTTCTGTGCTTCATGGTTCCCAAAGCGAAGGTCAATTCCACCGGTGTCTTTCTTAGTAATCAAGCCTTTCTCAAAGAGCTCCATGCCAAAAGCAACGACAACTCCTGCGGACAATGCGTCCAATCCATATAGGTCGCATAGCTGTACTGACCTGATAATGGCATCCGCTCGGTCAACACCTGTACAGGAACCAAGAGCGTAAATTGGTTCGTATTCCACTCGTGCGTAGGAGCCTTTGTAGGGCCCTTCGTTTACAGATGCAACGTGCTCGCATCGGCTTCCACAAGCATCACATCCCTGAATCTTTGTGACATAATGCTCATTCATAAATTCCCCACTTATTTTCTCAGCGCCCTCGAACACTGCATCCTGCCAATTCCTTGTCGGCATGGCTGCGGCCTTGTTAAGCACCAATACGTTGCCTGCCGTGCCTAGCCCTCTATACTTCTCAGTTGCCGGCCCTTTGGCACGTCTGTACATCTCAAAGGATAGTTCCTTGAACTTTTCGACATCAGCCACAGTGATGTCTGCAGTGCCTCTTACAGCAATCGCCTTGAAGTTCTTCGACCCCATGACTGCACCCATTCCAGTCCGTCCAGCCGCACGCAATCGATCATTGATGATGCATGCAAATCGTACAAGATTCTCTCCGGCTGGTCCTATGGAGGCCAATCGGACCCCTGGGTCTCCCAGATCATCCTTAATCATGGCTTCAGTTTCCCAGTTGTCCTTCCCCCATAGATGCGAAGCATCCATCAACTGCACTGATTCATCCTCAATATAGAGATAGATGGGATTCTTCGCCTTGCCTGTTACTACCACGATATCGTAGCCTGCTCGCCTCATCTCGGCTCCAAAGAATCCTGTTGAGTAGGCTTCTCCAAGGGCATTTGATTGAGGAGATTTGGCCGCGACTCCCCACTTGCTGCTTGCGCCCGGGACCATTACGCCACAGAACGTTCCCAGCGAAAAGACTATGGGGTTCTCAGGGTCAAAAGCATCAGTTCCTGGCCGCTGGAGATCGGTTATCATCTTGATTCCGAACCCGGCGCCCCCTAGGAAGTCTTCAGCCATCTTCTCAGGAAGCGGCTCGGTTCTGGACTCCCCAGTTGTTAAGTCAACATAGAGAATTTTTCCTGCATATCCATCCAATATGAATCACTCTCTCTCTCGGTTCTAGGATGCCTTTTGGCTTATACAGTTTCGTTATAAGTGTCAGGAAATGTCGCTTCTGGTCTTCTAATTGAATCATGATTACTAAGCCCACATAGCGGTGGGCCATTTCCTAGCACTTAAGAAGGAGAGGTCAAAGGCGAAGTGAAAGCACAGGCAGGTCTTACGGACCTCTGACTGTATTTCTGCACTTGGAGGAAGAACAGTGCCGCTAAAACTCATCAGGACCGAAAATGACCGCACTCTGACAATCGAGCGCGGACTCTATACTAAACGATTCCTTCTGATTGTTGATAGAGAAACGTGCAGGGGGTGTGGTATTTGCGAGAGAGTCTGCCACACAGGCGCAATATCTCTTCACGAACGGCCCAAGGAAATCATTGATGGTAAAGAGAGAGCTGTGAGAGCCCAGATTGACATTGACCCACACTTGTGCGATCACTGTGGCATATGTGAGGCGACCTGTCCTTTCGCAGCGATAACACACACCCTCAATGGGGAACCCATGGTCTGTGTGCACGAATTCGATGCCTTCCCTAAGTACATCCGTGAGATCGTTATAGATGAGTCGAAGATTGAGCCCTACATCAAGAAGGCGGAAACACTCTGTCCATTGGGGCTTATTTCCGTCGAGGACGGCAAACTGACAATCGATGAGAAGTCCTGCCCTTGTTGCAGGGCATGTGAAGACCGAACAGATGGTGCAATCAAAGTTCGCAAGATATTCCACGGGTCAATCAAGATAGAACAAGAGAAGTGTCCCAAAGGGTGCCAGAATTGCTTTGATGTATGCCCAGTGGAGGCCTTGGCTCTCGGGGACGATGGAAAGGTCTACGCAATAGACAAGTTCTGTGTCTACTGTGAGGCGTGTGTCAAGGTCTGTCCAGAACCTGAAGCGCTGACAGTGATCCGTACATCAATCCGTCACACTCAGGTGAAGTCTGGAGCGTGGAATAAGACATTGGAGAAGCTGGCCACAGACACAGCTTTGGAACAGGAAATGCGAACAAAGAGACGCGTTAAGGTTGCTGAGTCCATGACGAGGAGACAAGTGATTGGAGCTGGCGGTGACTAATAGTGACAGAGTCAAAGAATGATACCGATACAAAGGTAATGGAACTCAGGGAACCTCGCGTAGGTGTGTTCCTTTGCCATTGCGGCTTGAATATCGCTGGAACTCTCGATATGGACGACCTCGAAGAGTACTCCAAGAAACTGCCAGACGTTGTTTTCGTTAAACAGAACCGCTATACCTGTGCGGACCCAGGACAGGATGAGATTAGAAAGGCAATAGTAGAGCAAGATCTCACTAGAGTTGTGGTAGCAGCTTGTTCTCCGAGAATGCATGAGCCAACCTTCAGGACCACTGTCAAAGATGCGGGTCTCAACGAGTTCTATTTTGAAATGGCAAACATCCGTGAACATTGCTCATGGTGCCACCCCAAGGGAGAGGCTACACAGCAGAAGGCAAAAGAGATTATCAAGATGGCGGTGGCCAAAGCTCGACTCTTAGCACCACTCAAGAAGTTTGAGGTCCCAGTCACCCCGAAAGCCATGGTAATAGGCGGCGGAGTTGCTGGAATCCATTCCGCTCTGGACCTAGCGAATATGGGATTCAAGACCTATCTTGTGGAGCGCGATGAGAGCATTGGAGGCCACATGGCTCAACTCGACAAGACATTCCCAACGTTAGACTGCTCGATTTGCATCGAAGGACCGAAGATGGTCGAAGCCTCCAGAAACCCGAACATCGAGATTATTTCGTATGCAGACATTCTCAAAGTTGATGGCTACATTGGTAATTTCAAGGTTAAAATTCTGAAGAAAGCAAGATACGTGATACAGTCAGAATGCACGGGCTGTGGCGAGTGTGTTGAGAGTTGTCCAGTAGAGTACCCAAACAGCTGGGAGCAGAACCTCGGAACGCGAAAGGCGATATCAATTCCATTCCCCCAAGCAGTTCCACTGGTTTTTACGATAAACATGGATCACTGTATTGAGTGTTTCAGATGTATTGACGCCTGTGGCGATAGGAACGCCATAAACTTCTCCCAAGAGCCCGAGGAAATTGAGGTAGAGGTTGGCACCATAGTGGTAGCGACTGGTTTCCACTCAATGTATGAACCAACACCAGGGTCAGAGAGCAAGCCAGCGGAAAAGGGATATTATGGCTATGGCAAGTTTGACAATGTACTAACCAACCTTGAGGTAGAGCGACTTGTCTGCGCAGGCGGACCAACCGGTGGAGAGGTCATCCGCAGGTCGGATGGGAAGCACCCGAAGAGGGTCGGGTTCATTCAGTGTGTTGGCTCAAGGGACATTAACAAGTACGAGTACTGTTCCAACTTCTGCTGCATGGCAACGATAAAAAATAGTGTTCTGATCAAGGAGCATGAACCAGACACGGAGATATACATCTTCTATATTGATATTCGGACCTCAGGAAAGGGCTATGAGGATTTCTACAGACGAGGAAGAGAGTCAGGATTCACATTCATCAAGGGCAGGCCTTACGAGGTCATTGAAGATCCGGTCACAAAGAACCTTATCGTCAGAACAGAGGATGCGCTTTTGGGTGAGCCTATCGAAGTTGAGGTAGACATGGTAATACTCTCGACGGCCGGTGAGCCCAGCGAAGGTATTGACGAACTTGGCAGCAAGCTGCACATCACTCGAAGCGGAGATGGGTTCTTCATGGAGTCACATCCGAAGCTCAAACCCCTGGACACGCCTGTCGATGGAATATATCTGGCTGGCGCA
>DAOWNS010000292.1 GCA_030642465.1 Candidatus Thorarchaeota archaeon
GGCCAATATCTGACCTCAACGGTGGTATTCACTCCCTCCCAATTGAGTGATATCGTGTAGTTCTGCGGTCGAACGAACCCAGGTGGAGGTACCTGCGGCCAAGTTAGTCCGGTGAATCTCTCTCCAACCACTCTACTCAAATTGACAAAAAGGTGGCCCGTTTCATTTGAAAGTAGAGCTGATACAACATTACCACTTGTATTGAGGTTGGCTTCGAGCCGGCATGCCCGGACCACAATATCGACCATCGGCTCTGTTGATGTGAGGTTGACCTTAGTGGAAGTAGGAAGCATTCCCCCGGGGGGTCCCCACCAGAAGTCAACAGCTTGAATACCAGAGCGATCAAACGCATGGCTGTAGAGCATGGTCGCTGTGCCCGTTGCAAGAAATAGGACTGCCATCGCACCAGCGATTGTTCTCCATCTGATCACTCGACGATTCACATTCACCACTATGAATCCCTCTTAGGACTGAAACCTGAATAGGGTTGCGGCGTTTGGCAGAAAAGGCGTAGTCATCACGGGAACGATGATTACTGTACCAATCTATGGATCATCGAGTGATGAGTTGGGGCATTCATTATTCAGACCGAATCGACCACGCGCTACCATTTCTTCTATCCAGATGAGGTTGACATAGGCAACTTCGCTACGGTCACAACTTCATGTTCAGACAGCTCGGCCTCAAACCAGTTGATAACGCTGCAATGACCAGCAATTAGCTGGGTGTGGAGGCGGTTTTCCGGGCTCTGACCTTTTGATAGAGAACCTTCAACAAGATGACTGCAGCGAGTACAGGCATAAGAAACAAAGGATTGCCAGGCACCAGATACAAAGAGTTTGAGCTTGTCACATACACAATCATTCGGGGTCTGCGTGATTCCACAAATGCTTCAGAGGAATCGAGCAAGAGTCTGACTTCTTGTTCAGAGGTGACTGCAAAGCCTACAACTGAACGGAGATCTTCTGCAGGTCCACTGGACAGTGAGAGGATGACTGTGTAAGTTCCGTTTGTCATCACAGTAGTCGTGGCGAATGGTGTTGTGTAGTACGGGGGCATGTTCGTATAGGTGATGTTCTCGAAATCGGTGGTGAAGGGACTCCATGGACCCTCAGTTTCCATGGCATGAAACCTGACGAGACCTCCAGATATCACCTCTTCGCAACAGAAACTGAAGTACACAGCAACGACCTCTCTACCGCCAGGCCAAGGCGTATAGTCAAACTTGAAATAAGCTATCTCAATCGTTTCGTTGCCATCATCCGTATAGTTGCTGACTCTAATGAGCGAGTCTGTCGAGTGTTCGCCTGGTTCAAGAGAGCTGACAAAAGTGTCTTCACCACCGTATTTTCCACTTGCCACAGGAGGATTCACGTAGACCAGGTACAGACCGAAGAATAACGGCACAAACAGGAGGAGTGCAATCACGAGCAAAGTGACTATCTGTATCGCCTTGGAGTCCCAGTCCCACGAAATCTTCATGACCTTCATCTCCGCTTTTTGTGCCGTATCGACGCATTCATTTCGAACTCTAAGCAGCAGACCGAACAGAATCATACCAGACGATTGTGTGACGCTCAATCATGCCCATAACTATGTGGTATCATAAGGAGATGAATGTTACCTGAAAGGGCATTCGCACTTCTTCGCATCTCGCAGGGCTCATATCCTCGAGATTGGCTCGACCGAATCGACCACCCGCTACCATTTCTTCTGCCCGGATGAGGTTGACATGATTCATTCCATACTACAGGTTCAATTGTGGGGGAAGGTGTTTTCGCAATGATCCAGTCCAGTGCAACTACGGTATTCTATGGGCTTGTGTCATTGAATCGATAATCGTGTTCTCTAGGACAGAGAGCATGCCATCAAAGTCGTCATCATATACCCTGATGGCAATCTCCCCGAGTTCACGAACGTACGTTGGATATACTTGGTTCATATCCACACCTTTCTTGACACACATACGAATCATACTACTTGCCTTTTTGATTCCATATCTTTCAACAAGTGTAGCAATCTCATAGGTCACCCCACTGGCAGCTGGCAGGCTTTGACTAACCAGAATTAGAAATAGATTCGGCCTATGGTTCTTCAATATTCGCCGAAACTTCTCATTCGCAAGCTCCTTGCTGTCACCTTCAGTCGGAGCTCCATCTAGCTCCTCCATTACAAGGATATTGTATCCACGGCCCTTGAGCGCCTTCCCTGCGTTCTTCCTATATTCCAAGGCTTTTGGGGGGAAGCCGGAGCCAAGAAGAAAGACAACGTAATCGATTTTCCAGAAGGCGATGTTTTGATCTTCTGCTTCGCCTTGTTCGCTGAATTCCTCACGAAACATCGCTTTTCCCACGCTACAACCTTGTACGAATCAATGGATATACTTAAATCGTCAAGTAACGTTGTTGTTACTGATAGTAACGCATTTGTTACTGGTTGTGTGATTGAAATGACTAACACTGTCAATGTATTGAAAGAAGTGCTGAATCATAAATGGTCATTGAAAATCTTGGAATCGCTAAGTGAAGGCGAGATGACGTTCACCAATTTGAAAAGAGCATTGAGAGTTTCACATAATCCACAGGTTTCAAGAGCAGTTGCAAACCTGGACGGACTTGCACTTGTGGATCACGTATTCACTGAAGCCGGTGACTTTTACAGGATAAGTGCCAGAGGAATACGAGTCTTAGAGATTGTTAGGGGGATTGAGAAGGAGCAATTGGAAGTTGTTCATTAGTACTTCTTCTGTAGCTAATAGATCAATGTCTTTCTATCTTTTGAAAATGCTAGTCAAATGAGAGAATGGTTTCTCATTACATGAGCTCATCTGTTCCAGCTGTAGCGTCGTATACGAGATTCCCCC
>DAOWNS010000154.1 GCA_030642465.1 Candidatus Thorarchaeota archaeon
CCACTCTCTTGGTAGAAGTCGGGGAGTGGACAACAGGGGTTCTTGCGGTTTCGAGAGAAACAAATGAGGGGCGGAGCAAACTCAGACGTGTCGTAATGGAATTTGAGGACAGCTTCAAATATCTGAAGCATGATGATGCAATTGAAAGCCGTCTGTTCAGGGATTTTGATCAATTCGTGAGGAGAACATTCCTGGGAGACCGACTGACAGAACGGTCAATCATCCTAAAGAAATCGAACAGATTCGATACTTCCGGACAATACAAGTTGCCCAGCCTAGCTTTCAAGATGGCAAAGTTTCTGAATTCAGCAACGAGTGGCCAATCATTGTCAGAGATAGCTGAAACGCAAGATCTTGCAATACGAGAGGTAGAGGACCTAGCATCCAGGGCTCTTTGGAATAATGCCATTCATCTGAGCTATGTGCCATCAGATGATGATATTCTTTCGACTTCGGAGAAGTCATCAGGTATCCTGCTAAGTCGGGAGAATCCCCTGCGAATCTCTTTACAGACCTTGAGAATAGTAACCGCTCTTGATGGACGCACTCCGTTAATATCAATTATCGAGAAGCTGAATCTCTGGACAACAAATGCTGTGCTCTATGAACTTGGCAATCTGGTTAACAAGGGTTACCTGCAACGAGCATCAATTGAGAGGCGACTTCTTCTCGTCAATGAGTGTATCCTTTCTGCACTCGTTCGAGCATGTGTTAAGGCAAGAAGCTCTACGGATGCCACGAACTACTTTTTCACAGGGCAAAACAGAGGGATTGAGATGCATCCATGGGTTGGTAGGATTAAGCTCCAAGACAGCATGGCTGTTAGATGTCAACTCGATGAAACCATGTCGCCAGAAGATTTGGATGGCATGTACGACGCAGTAGAGTTCTTGATTCTCGCGGTAGCCGATCAGCTGTCAAATGATGCTGGTCCGCTCAGCGCTAAGTACCTGCTATCAGGCATAAGGAAACGATGTCGTGCAATCTGGAGCTCGTACTTAATGGACATAGTTGTCTAGACCGAACTAATGCAATCCGGCCTGCCTTTTATTTTTGGTATTCTGCAGTCCTTGGTGTACCGCGAGTGGCCGCACAAACACGCTTTTACAGCTGATTTGAGCAATGAATATTTTTTAAATCCAATATATGAGACAAAAGGACCTGAATTAAGCCCTAGCTAAGATTCGACGTTTGTACACCTTTCTGGTTTTGGCATGTACACGCAGCAAACTATCTGGAAACTTAACTTTCAGCTGATTTGTACACGCAGCACTATTCCGCGCCATTTCCTAGCTAATTAGCTATTGGAAGGGAGCATTCGCCTTACAAATGCGCGGATTAGGCACGGAAACTGCACAAAACAGGCACAGGAAGCTCATATACAATTGTATTTGCAGATTGAGCTTCCAGTTCTGTATGGCGCGTTTACTCATTAAAACCGAATGGGTTTATATTAGGGATAACGTTTACATCTTTCTTGTCAACCGCCGGGAGGGCCAAGACAAAATGATGATGTTTACACGAATGCTCAGGAGACAAGGCTTCTACAGGGTTAAAGGCCAAGAGGAGCCAGTTTACATGAAACACAATGTTGGTTTGGGCGGCGTTTACGTCCGAATCGAAAACAAGAAGGCAATGCTAACCGTTCGAGACCTAGGCATAGAACAAGAGTTCACCAGGGTCAAGCGACTGGAGAATTACATTACTGAACTTGACGAACAGGCTTATCGTCAAAAATGTTTCATCGTTCACAAGATGCGGGGAACTGCAGGATCCTAAAACTTGTAGAACAGTCCACTCTCTCTCCCTCTCTCTATGCGTCCACTCTCTAAGCCGGCCCGTCAAGGAAAGCATTACGTTGGCGGGTCCGGTTTCACTTTCTCCCTTTGTTCCAATGATTCTGCTCGATATCTACCCTCAATCCATTTGCAATTGGATAGAATTGGAATGTACCAACGCGAAGTTATAGTGCAAAACAAGGTGCGCAATCTGCTCTCTATCGCCGCAATTTCTTGGCCATGTATGTGGGGGCTACAGCAAGAAGAGTAGCCCTTGCCGACCTTGCACCAACAAGCATCTCAGCGACAATCCTGCAGCTCCTGTCAGATCCCATCAGACTCGTTCCAAGTCCACCAGACTTTGACTCAACCATCTTCTTCTGCAACCACCGCCCCCATTTGAGGTTGGAGCCAATCGCTTTGATCCAATCTTTTTCGTATCTTGATAAGAACTGAGCTGAGTAATCTCGCTTTTCCACCGCATGTGCGGCTGTTTCTGCTGCTAACTCTCCCCCTATCATCGAGTAGTGGATTCCCTCTCCAGTCATGGGACAACATTGAGCTGCCGCATCACCAGCAAGCATGAGACGGTCCGTGAATGAGGGCTGGACAACGCCTGCAAGAGGAACCAATGCTGACTCTCTCTTGATAACCTCTGAATTCTCAAGGGTCGCTTTGGCAGAAGTATCATTTGAAATTAGGTGGTCAAGGTAGTCGAACATGCGCTTTTTCTCTTCCTTGAAGAACCTAAGCAGTCCACCTGTGCCTACTGCAATGATATGGCCGCGGGGGAACACCCAAGCGTATCCGTTAGGGGAAAAATCACTGCCATAGTAGAAATCATTCACTCCATTAAGAGCATCCATGGATGAAGGTCTTCGCATTTGATATTGAGCTGTATAGCCCATTAGATGATCAGGAAGTCGCTCTCTCAATTGCACCGCTTTTAGTGATACGGGGTTCACGCCGCTTGCATCAATCACAATTTCTGCCGTCAACTTCTCAGATTGTCCTTGATTATGGAGTGTTAATTCGCATCCGGATTGCTTGACGGCTACATGGCCAACCTCAGTCTGGAGACGTATCTCTCCACTACCTGTACCAACATGCTTCAGCATCGTCATACCAAGGTTTGCGCGACTAACGTTTACACCAACCCTTGCTCCAAATTCAACTGTCCTCATATCTTGTCTTGGGAACTTCATGCGCACCGTTGTTACTGGATGTGCTCTAGGAAGAGCGCTTATGTCGAAATCGCGGAGAGCGCCTGACGGTATGAAGCCCGCGCACGCCTTATTTTCTCCTGGCACCTTCTCTCTGCTCAGAAGCATGTAGTCAATGTCCAGTTTGGTTAGCACTCTGGCGGCAGTTAGACCGGCCGGCCCTGCACCAATGATCACAACAGGGGTATCGACATTGGACATAGTTTCTCGTCGCATCCAATGAAATCCAACATAAAACGTTAATTCCGTTGAACATTGATGATTTCGGCCGAAAATCACGAGTAAACGTTAAGAAATAAATTCCCTGATGAAGTGGATAATAACGTGTACTAAGGAACGAACCGCAATTTTGCTGAGTAGGTCGGATGATCCATTGAAAACACGCGGCGTTTTTCTTCGGCCTCAGTACACGCACGCTCATTTAATGGCGATTAGTACACGTTAGCTAGAATGACACATCCGGCACCTAGTCTCATAGAACATCGTTCTCGACTCGAACTAGGAGGAAGCTTGGAAATACGCTTGATTATGGACGCATTTCACTTAGAGGTATCGTTTACTTCTAACTTGTGCAGTGGCTGCCTAGTATAATGGACCTTGTAATATGCTAAAATTGTGCATTAATAGGTGAATTACTCCGATTCACGGTTGATCTGGTACACTATTCACTCATGTTTCTTTTGAAGCGTGTACTTGCATTCTCTCCGTCCGAATTACCAACTATTCTTGCTTCATTCACTAATATAGCAGAAATGGGTTTGTGTGCCTTCTGGATAGATATCACAAGAGTTAAGGTACGATGAGATAGTCAACGCTCTCAAGGAAAAATATGGTCTTGAAAAATCAGTAGACGGAGTGTACCTCTTGACATGAATCATCCATTCAAACGCAAGAAGAAAGAGCCTGAAATGGCTCCTCCTCCAAGTCCTCTCTTCACGTGGACAGATGAAGACCAAGCCTAAGTTAATAAGATGCTCATGAAGGATGCAAGAAAGAACCTCAGAAAGAAGATTGAAGCCGTTTCCAATAAGGCGTCTGAACTTTCCGAGCATCCCTTTCCAGAACTAAACAAGATGGTTGCAGAACTCGAGTTCAGGGCAGGAAACAAGAAGGATCAAATCAATCCGATAAGGAATTGTCGTAAATGCTACTTCGCATCATCCGTCAGACTATTCGGGTTGAACTGGTTCATCAAGTGTTCCAATGTCGCCAGAAGTCGTAGTCAAGATCCAAAACATCCCTGGATTCTTGCCAGAAGCAATCTTCCCTGTTACAGGGCCCCGGAATGATATGCGGCAAATGATTTTGTAATACATATAATACTTGTAAAGCCGTAAGACGTTGCAAGGAAATCATGATTCCTAGGAACCCTATCGTTTGCTCTTGGAAATTCAAAAACGTTGAAATTCGTCGTTGCAAACAGATTGCTGGCAGCTGTTCCGAAGCTTCCTAGCTGTCTAGTGCTTCAAGGAACTCCTGGAAGTGTTTGCAGAGGCCTCCCATCCAAAATAGATTGCCAAAGCACTCTTTCTTGAGGGCCTTTCGTTCGACGCGACACTGGAAATTCATTTCCCCATCATAAAAGATGCAAAGCTCAGTTTCGACGGAAGGATCCTCCACTACAATCTGGTGCAAACCTCGCATCATGGACGCATCTTGTTTCTCTAACCACTTCGATTTTGGTCCTACAATGGACCTAACTGATTCAAGCAGCTCTGCGCGTGGTTTTTCCTCGCGAGCCCAAGCAGTCATCAACTCGCTTACATCAGCGGTGAATGAATGTACAAAGTGTCCTGTTTCAGCCGAGAATTTCTTTGCTTTGTGATATAGTTCAAGCGCGCCATCGAA
>DAOWNS010000107.1 GCA_030642465.1 Candidatus Thorarchaeota archaeon
CAGACGAGTTTGAAAAAGTTGGCGCACAAATCAAACCCCTAAAGGGAACAGAAATCCCTGTGATTCTGGGAGTGAAAGAGATGCCCAACGACTTCTACGAAAAGGGGAAGGTGTACGTCTTCTTCAGTCATACAATCAAGGGTCAGAAGTACAACATGCCAATGCTGAAGCAAATCATGAACGTTGGTGCAACTCTAATCGACTACGAACGCATTGTGAATGAGAAAGGGTTCAGATTGATCTTCTTTGGCAACTGGGCCGGTCTCGCAGGGATGTCCGAAACGTTTCGCATTCTAGGCTTAAGACTCGAGGTCGAGGGCATTAAGCCGAATCCATTCTCTGGAATGAAACATACTGCACAATACAAAGACCTTGATGGGCTCAAAAAAGGAATCCAAGCATTGGGCAAGCGCATCAAGGAACAAGGTCTACCTGACTCTTTGACACCTTTCATCGTCGGATTCGCAGGATATGGGAATGTATCGCGAGGTGCACAGGAAATATTCGACATACTCCCACACGAAACAATAGAACCCAAGGACCTAGCCAATGTTACAGCAAAGCGGGATTTACTCTACAAATGTGTCTTCAAGGAAGAGCATATGGTGGCGCCGCTCGACTCTTCAGCAGAATTTGAACTCATGGACTATTACGAACATGGCACTACGAAATACAAGGGCAAATTTGAATCCTACATTTCTCATTTAACGGTGCTAATGAACTGCATCTACTGGACGAAGAAGTCCCCACGTCTAGTTACAAAGGACTTCATCCAAAAGCACTGGAACGACCCTACTCGCCGCCTACGAATTGTCGGAGATATATCGTGTGATGTTAACGGCGCAATGGAGTTCACTCTTCAGTGTACTGATGCTGGCGAGCCCGCATTTGTCTACCTTGTGGACGAAGATCGTGCGGTTATGGGCGTAGAAGGTAATGGACCAGTTGTCATGGCAGTAGACAATCTCCCCACAGAGCTTCCGCGCGAATCATCTACTTCATTCAGCGAAACTCTGCTAGATTTCATACCTGCTCTGGCAAAGGCTGATTTTACAGTTCCTTTTAGTCAGCTCGTGCTTCCCAGAGAGCTCAAGGATGCAACAATTGTGTACAACGGAGAGCTGACCAAGAATTACGAATATCTCAAAAAACACTTACTAACTAAGGAGAATTAAATATGCAGAAAGTACTCTGTCTTGGTGCGGGTCTCGTAGCCCGCCCGTACATTCAATACTTGTGCAAGCATGGATTTCATGTCATTGTGGCCAGTCGAACAAAGAGCAAGGCCGAGCGATTGATTGAAGGATGTGAGAGCGCAGAAGCTGTCACCCTGAATATCAAGACCGATGATGATCTACTTGACAAGCTAGTCGCCGAAGCCGATTTGACTTGTTCGTTGCTACCCTACACTTACCACGTGAAAGCTGCAAAACTAGCAATCAAGTATCGCAAGCCATTCTGCACGACTTCATACATCTCCGACGAAATGCAAGCCCTAGATGATGAAGCAAAGAAAGCAGGAATTTTGGTACTGAATGAGTGTGGAGTCGATCCTGGAATCGATCACATGAGTGCCATGAAGATAATCGATGACATTCACAACAAAGGCGGCAAGGTCATAAGTTTCACATCTTTCACTGGAGGACTTCCTGCTCCTGACGCCAACAACAATCCATTTGGTTACAAACTCTCTTGGAGTCCAAGAGGCGTTCTTCTTGCGGGTAGGAACGATGCTCACTTCCTGCGTGACGGCAAGGATGTAGTGATTCCGGGCCCTGAACTCTTTGATAATTATGAGATCATGGAGGTTCCAGGTATGGGGAAGTTTGAAGGATATCCCAATAGGGATAGCACATCTTACATTGATATCTACAGTGTACCAGAAACAAAAACTATGCTACGTGGGACTTTCAGAAACCCCGGTTGGTGCACCACGCTCAAGAAAATCGCAGATTTGGGCTTGCTAGAGCTTGATGAACATGTCTTTGAAAACATGACATACGCCGACATGATGCATAAGCTGATAGATTCCAAAAACGGCGATTTACAGAGTGCAGTTGCTAAAGCAGCTGGTCTCAAGAAGAGCGACCCAATCATTTCCCGTCTGGACTGGCTTGGCCTCTTCAATGATACAGAGATTCCTTCGAATGTCACAACATATCTTGATGCACTATGTCATCTCTTTGAAGAGAAGATGCAGTATGCTCCTGGAGAGCGTGACATGATAGTCATGCATCACGAGTTCATAGCAGAGTACAGCGACAAGAAGGAGAAGATAACATCAACACTGATTGATTATGGTATTCCAAATGGGGACAGCTCAATGTCAAGAACTGTAGCACTACCCGTAGCAGTAGCAAGCAGAATGATACTTGAAGGGCAAATCACCTTAACCGGAGTCCACAGACCAATCATGTCTGAACTATACGAGCCGATTCTAAGCGAACTCGAAACCCTTGGAATCAAGCTTGAAGATCGCATTACAGCACTGTAAGTCAGAGCCTACAACTCGGGGGCACTCCCAAACCACACCTTCAATAATAGAGCAATCCATGCAACACAGTTACTCTGAAAAACAACCTACTTGCCAATTCGTATCTGAATCGCTGCCAGTACCTCTTCCGCTCTTTCAATATCACTTTGAACTTCTGGCAGCTCTGTCTTGAGACGGTATGTATAACCCGATCTGTTGCCATGTCTTTCCAGATGGGCTTCGCCGTTGTTCCACATCCGTGCGAGGTACGTTGATGCAGTGCTTTTCGGTAGATCTTCTTCAAACGTAGATTCATAGATTTCTGCCACATCTAATGATGAGAACTTACCATGTTTGAACGAGGCATAGATTATCATCTGCATTTTATCATAGTTGCTCATAGATTCATAGCTGATGTTTTCGAAATCAACATCTGCCAGTTCCTCAACCGTTGGAGCAAATGTGTAGCCTGTACTAGTTTCCAAGAACACCTTAAACTTTCCAACCATCTCTTCAGGGTTCCCTTTTACTTGGAAGCTAGACTCTTCACCAGTCGACTCGTCAGAAACTAGAATCTTGAAGTCAAAAGGTGATTGCGTAAGTGAAAGAATCTTCTGAAACCGGTTGAGAGCTTCATCTGGTCTGACGTACTTGCATTGGAAGATCTCGCGCAAACCGGGTCCAGAGCTGTAAGTGAACTCATAAACGTAATTGGTTCTTTCGCCTTCCGCCATTATTTCATCAACATTCCGAACAAGGGGTTCAAACTACCTCTATTCACAGTGAACTACACACATTTTGCAGATAAATGTGAGTATGTGAATTACCAATACCTGGGTAAGCGCAAGATATTGCGTCTGTATACGTTCAAGACCTCCCCATCACGATTTTCCTGTAGTAACATGCTGTACACTCCGCATTATGCATAATAAGGCCGGATAAGCCTCTAAACGAAAAAATAAGCGATTACTCCATATCTTCAAGCATTCACTAGAATATACGGCTTGTGAATAGCCTGCAAGGGATAAAGAACTCTTCTTCCTCAGTTCCAGTGGAAACGGAGGGGTGTGCCCATTCACAAGGATGAACGGCATTATGACCTCCTTTTGCATACAATGGAGGCTTATAATCCCCGATTTCTCTTGATGATTCACAATTATGGCGCCATTCACAACAGAATAGTGTGAATTAGTGTTAATGCGGTGAATTTGATAATCAAAGGGGTATTAGATAGTCATCCCAATTTTCTCCAAGCACTAGCTGACTGAACTTTTCTCCAGATCGTGTATCTGTAACAGATTCAAATCGTCCCTTGGCTTCCACGTTCATCCCCTTCGAAACCTGTTCTGTGAAACGTCCTCGGTAGCTCACAAGCCTTCTTAGATTACCAAGTCTATCGCATTGAACTCCATACGCACACGGAGTGAAGATTGACTCACGATCATCAATCACATGACACTTGATTGTTAGCGTTCCCTCATTATGAATCATAAAGTCCCCGTACTCGTATCCAATTTCATCTAGTGGTTTAACCATCCGAATAAAGAACTCGTACCCGCCGAAGAGTCCTTGCAAAACCTTGCCTGATTCAGCTTTCCGCAAAATATCACGCCATTGAGGTGTTTCGCCCCATCTGAATGTTGTATGCTTATCCAGTAGCTCGCCTGAATACCAATCCAAATCTTCAATCCCGTGAGATTGCTCTTTCAGAATGGAGTGTACCTTCCTAGCTGGCTTTTCACCATAAATCACGAGATCAATGTCAGATTCACTTGAGGCAAGTCCAACCAGTTGAGACCCTGTAAGTCCAATAGTTTCCCATTCAATCCCCGTTCTATCAATCAATGTTTGGACCAAATCCAATGATGCTTGCTGCAATGGGCTTGAATGTCGCCCCATGTCTCTAAATTGACGCAAACAGTCAACTGGATCGAGGGCAAATGCAATCCTATTCAAGGGCACACCCTGCAAGAGCCGTCCACGGGTTTCATCAAACCAAAGATACTCGCTATGCTCTCTTTGCAGATAGTCTTCACGTTCTTTCAGTGAAGTGATTTTTCTGTACCGAATCCCACCAGAAGAAACACGATTTCCATCCTGGGTAGGCAAATATCTCAGGTATGCAACAATTCGATTCTTGGGATGAACAACACCTTTCACCTCAAAGATGTGATCATCATCCGTAATTAGGAAAAAACCCTCGATAGCTTGGAGATTCAATGCCAATCAGAAACATCCACCATAGCACGATGTTAAAAACGTGTAGCAACCAATGTTGAACCATGCCACTCAATCCGGATGATGTAAAGAAGGAATTTAGCATCTATGACACCTATCCGGATCTTGCCTATTTCGATTCTGCAAGCACCACTTTGGTTCCAAAGACTGCCATAGATGCAATGACTACGTTTCTAACATCAACGGTGGTGTCTTCACGACGTGGAGCCCACAAACTAGCAGTCAATGGAAATGCAGTAGTCGAAGATGTTCGTGCAAAGCTAGCTACATTCCTGAACACCAATCAAGAGCAGGTTTCCTTCCAGAAGTCAATTCCATCAGCAGTTGCATCTCTTGTGTACGGCTATGATTGGAAAAAAGAACAACGAAACAAAATCATCATATCTCAGAGTGAGGAACACTCAGTACTAGTTGCACTCTTGAGAGCAGCCCAAGTTCTTAATCTTCAGGTCGAAACAATCCCCGTAGACAAAAACGGCATTCTAGACATAGAAACGGCAAAAGATATGATTGACGAGAAGACGGGACTTGTCGCAGTTGGTCATGTGACTGTTGGCATCGGTGTGTCCAACCCAATTGAAGAAGTTGCAAAAATCGCCCACGAGAATAAGTCCTTGCTCCTGACTGATATTTCGCGTTCGGTTGCTTTCCTTGATACATCACCCACTTCACTTAAGGCCGATATTCTGCTATTCTCAGGCAACATTGGACTAATGGGGCCTCCAGGCCTCTCGGTACAATGGATTACAAAAACACTAGGTGCCAAACATATTCCTGGAATCGTAGGGGGATCTTCAGTGGCAAACGTAGAGAAAACCTCATTCGAGTCCTCATTTCAACCTGACAAATTTGAATCAGGAACAATCAATATTCCTGCTATTGCAGGCTTAGGAGCGGCAATCGATTATCTATCCAATCTCCATCAAAATGACTTTCATAACCACATGAGGATACTCTCCCATCATATGGTTGATCGTCTGAATGACATGAAATGCTTGACAGTATATGGTACACCAACTGACAGAACCACCATCTTCGGATTTAACCTAGGACACAATGGCAGCTTGAGCTGTCATGATGTCGCTCTCTTTCTCGATGAGTCCAATATAGCTGTAAGAAGTGGACTTGTCTGTGCTCATCCTCTAATTAGGCCCATATCACCGGAAGGAATTGTACAGGCGTCATTACATGTCTATAATTCCCTTGAAGACGCTAATCGTCTGATAGACGGCCTCCGTTTAATATGCGAGCATTTGCTCTGATGTGGATTAGATGCAATTTACTAACCCAAACTGAACGTTGGAGGATACATAACAAAGTACTGAATTACAATCGCCAAAAGTATGCCACTAAACACTAATCCCTTACCTCTCTTCATATTAGCCTCCGTAAACCATAGTATTGCTCCGATTAGCACAATAATGCTTGATGAAACTCTACCAATAAAAATCAAAAAGTCCCATATCTCGTTGAAATACCCTGCAATAAGAATCGCGAAATCAGTAAGTGGGCTTAGCAACTCAAAGAGCATTGGCTTCTCACTGTAGTTCACTCATCAATGAAGGATTTAAGGTCCTCAAAGAACAGTAACTGACTTAGCAAGGTTTCGAGGTTTATCAGGATCATAACCATTTCTTGTAGCCATGTAGTAACTGAAGAGCTGCAAAGGAACCACATACACCATTGTTGAGAACTCCGGCTCAACCCCCACAGGAATCGTGAATGTGTGGTCTGATAAGCTATCCACGTCAATATCGCCCTCCTCGATAACAGAAATAATGGATGCTCCTCTTGCCTTCATCTCCATAATATTTCCAATG
>DAOWNS010000226.1 GCA_030642465.1 Candidatus Thorarchaeota archaeon
GGATCGTGTGCATAACGGGGAGGAATGGTACGATTCCTGTGACCTTCCCTTTCTTCATTTCTGCAACCCACTCCTTTACTAGCCGAGTAATCCCTGGATTGTATGATTCTCTCACCCAACTATCAAAGTCCGTCCAGTTGCCTTCGGCATCCCACATCGCATTGAGCTGCCAGTGAACATGGTCGAACACCGGCTTCTTGAGGTTGAGGAGATGGCACACATCACGATAGATATCGCTCTCTTGGGACACAGCCATCCTTGCCACGATATCACCAACAAACCCAATGTCACGCAGCCATTGTACATTCTCAAGAACTTTCTCGTAGACGCCCTCGGATCTGTAACCATCGGTCACCTCCTTTGGTCCATCGATTGACACCAACACGGAGTGGATTCGTCTTGCATAGTTCTCCGGGATTTTGTTGAGTAGAAGGCCATTTGTCTGCAACATAAATCGCGCATTTGGGAATCGGTCCATCACTTCTGTCATTAATGGTATCCTAAGTGTTGGCTCGCCTCCGTAGAACATGAGTTGAACATCATCGTCTTGTTCTAGAAAAGCCGCCAAGTCATCCAGAGAGTATTGGACTTCAGCTTGCGGGCCGGTTTCCTCACCACCGTGACAGTAGACGCAATTCAGGTTGCAGCGTCTTGTTAATACAAGATGATAGTTCAAACCAAAGTCGCTCCGAGAGTCTGAATTCGTTTCGTGGTACTTGTTGGATAAACGTTGCCTTTCTGCAAACAATGAAACTCACACAAGCTTGATCTTCCACAGCCTGTAGGTTTCGAACCATGCAAAAAGCGCCCCCACGATGCCTACAGCAATCGCGACGTATCTGTCGAATAGTCCTATCGGCGCTACCATCGTAAGGGCAATGTATGCAACAGTGTAAACTGTGAAAAAAAGCGCCACAAATGAATAGCGTGGAAGAAGAACACCTCGGTAAGCCACGAAATTCCTAAGAATGCCAACCTTCACAACTCTCTTGAGTTCATACGAGTTGTCGGGTTGTTTCTCAATCAAATCCATATCAATGAGCTTATTCAGATGGTGGCTTGACACTGATGGGCTTGACATTCCTATCGCCCTCTGAACTTCCCTCACTCCTACAGACTTGCCCTGTTGAAGCATGTACCAATATACTCGAAGAGTATTACCTCGCAAATCTGGTTCCAGTTCTGTTTCCAGCGAATTCTCTCCCAATGGACACCCAACCAAGAATTGTTGAGGCGCTCTCTCGATTAATCTGTTGTCCTTTGAGCATCATGCACTTGCTCCTATCGAAGACAGTGCTTGCCTTTTGGCTGTTCTAATTGCTGTACGGCAAGAAAATGACTGTTCTAATCTGTGGTACTAAGTACAAATGATTCCATGTAGAGGGCATGAATCCTGCCATTCTTATCCGTGCAGTTGATAGTCAGACAAAGCGCAAAATGTTAGCAGGTGGTCTGGGCGCCACTCTACTTGCAGCTAGTCTTGTATTAGCCCTGAGCTTTCTGGGTGGTGTCTGGAATCCTGCGGGTCCAGTCGGGCACCCGAATACCCCAATCTTCACGATTACTGAAACTGTGGGGAATGACTTCGCTGATTTCATTCCATACAATGAGGAATTCACTTGCAATGCTCCGCAGTACTCGATTTCTCCTGGTCTCACAAATATCGCAAACTTGGGTCTCTTTCCGACGTTTACAGTGGAAGACCGTCAATTCATCGAGAGCAACGGGTTTGTTGCTGTGCCCCAATCGGAATTCAAGCAGATACATGAAATTCTCTCGTACAATGAGGATTACGACATGCCAAGCTTTGTTTCATCGGACGCTGTTCTGCACGCATTCCACGTTCTATACGATTTTGCACTTCGTGAAGCCGAGACATACTCGTTCTGGAACCTGCTAGGCAATCTATCGGAATCTCTTGTTGACTCGTCATATGTTCAATACGTCCAAGCGCCGGAAGGAAAATGGCAGGATGCAGCTCTGAGGAACGTGATGTTCTTCTCTGTAGCGCTTAGCCTTATGGACGACCAGACGATCGTCCACGGAGAGGTGCAGGATGCCGTTGGTCAGGTTTTGGCTTTGATAGAGGCACACGAAGGATTCTCAGACCAATGGTTCATGGGGTATGATGAAGACTTCAGCCAATATGTTCCAAGAGGACACTACACTCGTACTGACCTTCTGGGACGATACTTTAAAGCCATGATGTGGTTCGGACGAGTTTCATTTCGCTTAGTTCCTGATGGTGACATGACGCCGAATAATCGCGGATTGAATGAAACTGCCCAGGCTATCTTGCTATCCCTTGCCCTTGAAGATGAAGTAACCAGTCTTCCTGGAGGAAACGTCGGATACGAAATTTGGGATGCAATCTACCAACCTACCGTGTTCTTTGTGGGAGCAGCTGATGATTTCTTGCCATCTGAGTATCTCTCATTGGTTCATGAAATCTACGGTGATGGTGTTGAGTTGCAGGAACTTGATAATGATATACTTCTTCATGAATTCATTCAAGAAGCCCTTACGTTAAGAGATCCGTTGATACTCTCATCGCTCTTGCTCGACACGGAAAACTTCAATCAGACAAAGGGCCTCAGGTTCATGGGTCAAAGGTTCATCCCAGACAGCTACATCCTTGGTCAACTAGTATACGTCTATGTTGGGACTATGTTAGAGCCTCGCTTGATGCCCAAGGGGCTTGATGTGATGGCAGCCCTTGGTTCAGAACGGGCGTGGGATCTTCTTGATGATCAAAAGCACTACGCTAATTACGTTGAGCAGATGGAGCTGCTCTGGAATGCTACCGAGGACATCTCCACGAAAGAGTGGACGAAGAATCTATACTACCTCTGGTTGTATTCTCTGCTTCCTCTCCTAACCGATCCTGGAGAGGGATATCCCGCCTTTATGCAGAGTGAGGCTTGGGTTGACAAGCAGCTCATGACAGCACTTGGTTCATGGACTGAACTGCGCCATGACACGATACTCTACGCAAAGCAGTCTTACACTGTGACGTTAGCATGTCTTCCAGAGCCACCCCCCATAGGCTATGTGGAACCCATGCCCAGACTCTATGCTCGCCTTGCTTCACTCTGCGCCATGATGCAATCAGGACTGGAGCAACGATCTCTCTTATCCTTGATAATAAGCGACAGACTTGATGTGCTTCATGATTTTCTCAGATCTCTGCAGGAGATTTCGATTAAAGAGCTGAGTGGACAGTCATTGAATGAGGCTGAAATTCGAATCATAAAGAATAGCGGTGATACACTGGATTTCGTTGCCTCACGACCAGCAGATGACCCGCTAACGTCTGATGCAGATGAGAAGATGGCAATCATCGCAGACGTGCACACGGATCCCAACTCAGAAACAGTACTTGAGGAAGCTGTTGGCAACCCAATGATCATCTATGTAGCTGTATTGATTGAAGGACAAGTTGTTCTCACTCGTGGGGGGACATTCTCGTACTACGAATTCGCTCAGCCAATGGATGATCGGCTTACGGACGAGGCATGGCAGGATATGCTTGATGCAGGCGAAGAACCTCCTCTCCCGTCATGGCTAGGCAGTTTCGTGGTCAATACTGGGGCTGGAGGAGCATTTCTTCAGGCTTCAACAGTTGAGCGCCCCGACGGGTAGCGGAGAGATTCCCGGTGGAGGCTGAAAGGGCATTGCCCCCACCGCCCCCCTCGGCACCC
>DAOWNS010000279.1 GCA_030642465.1 Candidatus Thorarchaeota archaeon
GGTGGAAAAACGAGCCAAAATGAATGCATCCAATGCGGAATTTCCAGTCACTGAATGAAATTCGATTCACCGGATTGGTCGAACAGAAATCTGTCTATTCTTCTATCTCAACCCAGAACTTCGGAATTCCAGCTGTAGTCAATATGAGGAATATGATGACAAAGTATAGAGCAATCATCGGTAAGCTATACCCTACTAATGCAGCAATGATAACCAACAGAATGCCAAGTTTCCCCGGGGGCACAAGCCCTCCACGCAACTCGTCCTCCAGCAACCAGACGGAGATAGCCACGAGTACCGAAAGGACCCCGAATAGTGCGAGTGATGCGCCCGTCGCAAGTCGGTAACCAGGTAATTGTAGCAAATGTCCAGTTTCTGGATTATGATATAAAGGGTCCAAACCATAAGTGAATAGCAGAAAAGCCATGTATCCGAAGCAACATGCAACCATAACGGACAGGATTGCGCTGACCATTGCATATCTCTCTTCGTAGTTCTTGTGTAGACCGAACAGGCCTATTGAATGGACTAGAAATCCCACGGAAATGCCCAGAAGCCCAATCCCAACCATGAACGTCATGAAGATGTAGTCTGGGACGATGGTTTCTGCAAATGCGGCTTGTGCACCGGCAAAGAGAAATGCGGACACAAGCCCTATCACCGCTCCAACTCCTCCGAGAATGAAATATTTTCGATCGAAACGTTCTATCCTCTGATTCATTGCACCTTTAGCGCACTCAGGATGGCTTATCCAACCCTGATATCGAACTGCAATCTCGGGATCAACATGCAAACCACAAAAAATACACTTGACCACTTCATCATTTTCAGTTTGTTCTTCTTCTTTCAATTCTCAATCCCCCGAACCCAAGAGGTTCTGAAGCTCCCCACGTAATACATTTGAATAACCGCATAAAAGGATTGGCGCTCAACGTAGTCCTTAGGCGATTTCTTCACCAAGATGGTCTTGTGCGAATGAGCACTAGAACACAGTTCCCTGTATTGCCGGCGTGCCATTCAGATAATTGCCGAGTATTGGCTCAGATACACAAGCTAACATATGGATGGTGGACCTGGGAGATATTGAAGCGCACGGTACACCTCCCGGCGAATCGTGCGTCTTTTCCTTTTTGGAACGGGAGCGCAGTTGCTCCCCCTCTTTCTAGCCTTCGTGAAACTGATTGATTGTCGTCACAAATCCAAGCAACTCAAGTCTAGTGCATCACCAACAATTTGCTCGATGATTGGCACCTTCTCCTTGTTATCGGGAGTTATAGTTCCCAAGAGCCCGTCGACAATTCGACTAGTAGTGTATGTGTCGTGTGCAGTAATCATTATTGGGACGTCTTGTTCTTTGGCTCTAGACACAGTTCGGATGTCAGGCGCGATTCCACCTGTAAGAATCAACAGGTTCGTATCTGTTTCAAGCGCTGCAAGGCAGATGTCAGGGCGATCCCCGCTAGTAATCACAGCCTTGTCATGGGCACGTCGAAACCACTTCAAAGCGTTTTCTGGAGCCATGCTTCCAATCATAAAGTGATCAACAAGGACGCCCAGTTTGTCATCGCCAGTTGTCATCTCACCATCCAGCGCCCTCATTATCTCGCCAACATTGGGACTAAACAGATCTCTATTTTGAAAAACGACACCACAAAATCGTAGCCCCGCCTCCTCAAGGAATGACTGAATCTTCTCATTGATGGCATCTCCGAGCATTGGAGGGACCCTCCTCAGCATAACGCCAATTGAATCAATCCCATGCTGTTGAAACAGGTTCTTCTGGAGGAGGACATCATCAATCGACGCCGGAGAAGAGAAGTTAACAAGACAGATGACTGATGCATCAAACTCCTTGGCTATCTGGGGTGTGGATAGATTGACATGAAGAAGATGCCACGGGGCTTTGGTCCCCTCAATCAACACGTAGTCAACCCCTTTGGAAACTTCCAAGTAGCACTCCTTAATCTTCTTCAGGAGTGCGTCATGCCCGACCCGTAAAAGCTCATCATGGCGCACAAACGTTCTGACAATTGGACAGATGCAACCAAGATCTGCCTTCATGGCCAAGACCTCCTTCATGACTGCAGCATCTACATCTACGTCCATCGTTTCTGTGCTATACTCGAAACTCTTTGTTCCCACGGGCTTGAAGTAACTCACAGACTTCCCCTTTGCCCGCAGTTTCGATGCAAGTGCAAGAGCAACCATGGTCTTGCCAGTACGCGTTTCACCACTAATCACGATATTCTTCGCCAATGCATCACTCTCCAACGATTGTAATCTTTACATCAACAGCACATATGCCCTTTCCTTTCTCGTAAGCAAACACAGGGTTGATATCCAATTCCACGATTTCTTCAAAGTCGATCACTAACTGACTGATTTTTAGAATTGTGTCCTCCAGAGCGAGTATGTCACTGGGAAGCTCGCCCCTAACACCCGTGAGCAGTGCACCCATCTTGGTATCGCCAATAAGGCTCCCCGCTTCTGCACGGGACATCGGCGCAAGCCTGAATGCAATATCCTTCAGGTAGTTCACGAAGATGCCGCCTGCCCCGAACATTATCAACGGGCCAAACTGGATATCTCGCGAACAACCGATTATCAGCTCCTTTCCTTTGGGAGCCATCTCTTGAACATCAACACCGTAGACAATTGCATTCGGTACATGCTTCTTTGCATTCTCGAGAATCTGCATGAAACCATCTTCGACTTCCTGCTGGGTTTCAAGCCCAAGCATAATCCCTCCAATGTCACTCTTATGTACAATATCAGGACTTGCAATCTTCAATACTACAGGAAAGCCAAGATCCTTGGCTATCTGTCCTGCCTTTTCGGAGCTCGTTGCCAACCGTATGCGGGCAACAGGAATGCCGTACGCTTCGGCTACCTCATGCGATTCGTAGCCCATCATAATGTTTCTTCCATCTGCTCGCACCGAGTCTATGACCTTCTGAACCCGTTTCGTATCAACCTTGAACTTGGGAATAACATCATCCTTCAGATTGTCCCTTTGCACAGTGTACTTGTAGAGCTCAGCTAAGGCGTGTACA
>DAOWNS010000134.1 GCA_030642465.1 Candidatus Thorarchaeota archaeon
ATCCGTTTCTCATGTTTCGTGATTTTCATAAACACCCAATCGAACCTGGTGTGCGAATGAATCTCACATGTTAGTCTTCTTTCAAAATGATACCACTGATTGCAAAATGCGCAACTTCAAGAGCCGGAATGTGGTCGGAGGGTTAGCCTCAAGAACTGCCGAGGCGGAGGCCGACCTCATGTTGGATGAACCGAAGGACTTCATAGGTTATCTAATGGCTCAGCTTATCAACAGGCAACTCGAGGACCCTAAGCTTGAGTCGCAAGTTAAAGGGTGGAAGATGACAGTTGTGCTTGCGACTGACTACTATCCTGTCACGCTGACTTTCGATAAAGGTGTGAGGTTCTCAAAGGGTGCCGCCAGCGATGCCATGCTAACAGTTGAGATGTCTTTCGGTACAATAATCCGTCTTGTCATGGAAGAAACATCGACAATCAAGGCTTTTCTCAAGGGCGAAATTAAGGCGAGGGGAATGTTTCGCCATCCAGTGGCAATGAAGAGGTTCTACGGACTCCTTAATGCCGCACTGAAGGGGTGATATGGTGAGTTTGAAGGAGAAGTTCGAGAAAATAGTTGGAGCTGACCATGTTTCAGATGGCTCAGCAGAGCGATACGTGTACTCCCGTGACATGACAGAAAATCCTCCACGCGAGCCTCAGCTTGTTGTCATGCCCTCGACCGCTGAAGAGGTTCAGCAGATCGTGCGCCTTGCAAATGAGGAGCGAGTGCCGCTCGTGCCCTTTGCCACCGGGCAGAATGTGGGTGGGCTAACCATCCCACAAGTTGACGATGCTGTGATTGTGGATCTCAAACGCATGAACAGGATTCTGAATGTGGACGAAGAGGGAATGTACATGGTGGTTGAACCCGGAGTCACTTTTGGACATGTCCGGAAGTATCTCGATGAAAATCATCCAAACCTGCGGTACACGTACGCCATCTCATCGCCTTTCACGTCCGTTATTGCCAATGCGCTCCTTCAGGGACTGTGTGATCTGTCAACGCGGTACGGCGCCATGGCTGAATTCATCAACGGTCTCGAGGCGGTCTTGCCCACGGGGGAGATTGTTCGTGTTGGCTCTGCGATACTGGGGGACGACAACTGGTTTGGGCGATACCCGCTGCCAGACTTGGTGGGACTGTTCACTGGGTGGCAGGGAATGACTGGAATCGTCACAAAGATGGCTCTCCAACTCTGGCCGAAGAAGCCGTTTACAAGGCATTTCGCGTTGTTTACCTTTGGGGAGTTCATGACTACTGATCTTTTGAAACAGATAGTCCGTGCAGACTTGGCGGAGGATGCAGGTGCTCTCTCCTTCTCGGTTGTCAAAGGTCTCATCGGCATGCCAGCTCCAATTGAAGCTATTGAAGGCGAGCCGGACTATGGGACGTTTCTAAATTTGAGTGGGGTAACTAGGTTAGTGCTCGGTGGAAAGGTTAGATTGCTGGAAGGGATTGTTAACAACTCAAAGGTCAAAGAGCCAAAGAACCTGCTCATTCCATTTGAGGCCGTGGCACGGCTTATGAGTGAGGAAGCGTACGGGTGGGTTGACTTTCCGTCAGATTCGTTCAAGCAGCTCACCGAATATGATGGACTAACATGGATGGGAACATACATTCACCCTAGGAATTGGGGCGAAGCCTTGGTCAAGGGTAGGGAAATAGTCGAGAAGTACGGCTATGAGCTAATGGCTTTCCTCAAACCGATGAAAGGAATGCACTTCTGTGAGTTCAAGTTCATTATTCGTTTCGAAAGGGACGACGAGAACTTGAAGAAGGTTCGCCAGTGCAATAATGAGTTGCTGGACCTTGCATTGGACCTAAAGGCAATCCCCTACAAGACGCCTGTCTGGTCGGCTAAGAAGCTTCATGAGCGTGCTGATCCCAACTTTGTTGAGCTTGTCAGGCGGATTCGCGACCTGCTCGACCCTAATGGCATCATGAACCCGGGACGGTGGGGTCTATGACGTCAGATGAGTCTGTAATCGAACAATGGCTTCATAGCTGCGTTAGGTGCAGCAACTGCAAGTATGTATTCAGAGAATACTCTCCTTCTTGCCCTTCCGGAGAACACTTCGGTTTCGAAACCTACTACGCATCTGGCCGCATATGGCTTGCACAAGCCCTCTACAAGGGAGAGTTGGAATGGGAGTCATCACTCCTAGACCCTATCTTTGCGTGCACTACATGTGGTAATTGTGAATCTCAGTGTTTGGCACCACACAGCGAGTATATCGTTGACATGATTGAAGAGCTTCGGGCAAGGGCTGTTCAAGAGATTGGCGGGTTGCCGAGTCATATACGCTTCCGTGAGAATGTGGTTCAATGTCACAATCCGTACGGGGCAGAACATCATAATCGAAATCTTGTGGAAACGCACAGTCTGCCTCTTCAGGCTGAAACTGTCTATTTCGTTGGCTGCACATCCAATTACAGGGAAACCCAGATTCGCGATGCTACAATCTCTGTGCTGAAGAAAGCAGGTGTTGATTTCACAGTGGTGGACGAGTACTGTTGTGGTTCCCCTCTGATTAGAACCGGGCAGCTTGATCCGGTCAATGAAGCAGCACAACACAACGCCGATGCTATCAAAGATGCCGGTGCCAAGAGAGTTGTCACGTCGTGCTCAGGGTGCTATCGAACCCTTTCACGGGATTATCCGAAACTCGACATTGAGTTGGGGGTTGAAGTCGTGCACATAACTCAATTCCTCAAGGAGCTGATAGACAAAGGCGCTATTGTGCCAAGGTCAACCGAACATCGCCCGATTATCACATGGCACGATCCCTGTCACCTCGGAAGGCACATGGGTATCTATGATGAACCCCGAGATGTCATCTCGACACTCCCAGTAGATTTGGTGGAGATGGAAACCACCCGCGAAAACGCTTGGTGCTGTGGAGCCGGCGGAGGGGCTAAGGCTGCCTACAATGACTGGAGTGTTGAAACCTCGAAGAAGCGCATCGAACAAGCTCTCAGGACCGGTGCTGAACTCATCGTAACAGCATGTCCATTCTGTACTCGAAATCTCCGCGATGGCAGCTCTGAGGATGGCCCTCCGGTTATTGACATAACAGAGCTAGTGGGACGGTTCATCTAAGCTTGATATGTTGAATAGGCATCATCTTAAGATGCACCTACTTATGGTGAATCTATGACCCAAGGCGCACCTGTGAACGGCTCTAGAAATGATGATGCTCCTGCGGCCAGTCATCCTCAAGAGAATTACAGGGCATTGGAGATCATTGCGTACATACTATTCACGATTGGTCCGATGATTGGAAATGGTGTCCTTGTTATGCTTGACGCAATGGCGTCTGACTTCAACGTGAACCCTACTGACGTCATGCTTGCTATTACTGCCTTCATGATCCCATTCGCAGTTGTTCAGCTTTTCTCAGGGGCAATCTCGGATACCATGGGAAGAGTGCCTGTACTCACGTTTGGGATTCTTGTATACTTGATTGCTATGCTACTAGAAATTTTCTCTACTTCACTTCCGATGTTCATTTTGGCCAGCATCATCAGCGGCTTTGGATTTGGCTTCGTAAACCCTGTTCTTGTTGCTCTTATTACGGATGGCTGCTCACCTTCTAGCATTCCTAAGAGGATGGGGATTGTCGGGGCACTGGCTGCGATAAGTGTCGGTTTGGGTCCAGCGATTGCTGGCCAGCTGGTGATATTTGGTTGGCAAATGTTCTACTCAGTCTTCTTCGTTTTGTCGTTGTTGTGCTTGACACTTCTTCGCCTTGTGAAACGCCCAGTAAGCAGACAGTCAGGCAAATCCGCGATTGGGGATCTCATCTCCAATCTCTCACTAGAACTCAAACGCCCGGTCGTACTCCTACTGATGTTGTGCATTTTCGCGGTTGGCCTATCATATACCGCAACAATCCAATGGACATCTCGGGGCATGGCTGGAGTCGACGAGGGGATGATTGGACTTCTTCTCTTGCTCACTGGAATCGTTGGGGGTGTAGCTGGGATTTCTATGAGCCGAATTATCGGGCTTAGGGGCATCGGTACTGTAATTGCTCTTGGACTAGTTTCGCTCTTCACGGCTGTTATTATTCTCCTGCTCGCTGGAAACCTTGCATCACCTGTCAATTTACCTCTCATTGCAGCCGCACTCCTAATTGCAGGCTGGGCCGGCGGCACGCTATCTCCAGTCCTGATGACGTACAGCCAGATACTTTCTCCTGAACGTCGTGGAGTGCTCGCTGGAATTCTTACTTCATCGATGTTCATTGGCAACGCTCTCAACGTGCCAATTTACTCAAGCATCTTCGCTTTCGGAATCCAATGGGTCTTCACTGCAATCCTCGCTGTTGCAGTGGTTCTATCCATTCTGATGGTGATGCTGCACCGAATTGCGCCGAAACCTGCGATCGAGTAGTAGTCCGCATTCAGTTGGCTGCTTCTGATTAGTAGAATGAGGGGGCGAGCGCTTGCTGGGACTCACTTTGGGTGTGGTAACCATTAATGGATTGTTACCATGAATCCCGGTAAGCGCCCACCACCGCAGATAGTGATGCTCGCTGTACTAAAGCGTTCTTATTAGCGAAATGGATGCGAGGTCGCTTCAGTCATGTTGGCTTCCCATTTCATTGTGTGACCATGCATCAATACATATGTGACATGAGTGTCCCATATCTAGAGGAGTGAAAATCGAATGAGTAACAAGCTGCTAATCATCATCGCCACGCAGGATAAAGAGAAGGCATTGACAGCCTTAGCTTATGCTCACAACACGATCAAGAACAACTGGCTCTCCGATGTCAAAGTCATCTTCTTTGGGCCATTTGAGAATCTAATTACATCAGACGTAGATGTTGCAAAAGAGGTTGCGGCAATCGCACAGCTGACTGGAACCACAGCATGCAAATTCCTGTCGGACAGGGATGGCATCTCTGAAGAGATTGCCAAGCTCGGAATCGTTGTGGACTACGTAGGCACAATAATATCTGACCATATCAAGGATGGCTATGTACCCATGGTCTGGTAACTTATTGCTGTCGAATCCAGCTTTCTGCTGATATGCTAATGCTTGTGTTCATGACCGCCAATTGGGGCTAGTCTACCGAATGCGCGTTGAACGACCTCTGGAAGTGCCGGATGTATGTGCATCGCCTTGAACATTGGAATGAAGCTTCTGACATTCGAGTACATCAGGTTGATTACTTCCTGGATTAATATCGGGGCGTGCGGTCCAATTATCGTTGCCCCAAGAATCTCTTGGGTTTCGGCATCAGCGACCACCCTTACGAAACCTGGTGGATTGCCCATTGCCATCCCTTTGGCAGTGCTTGCATAAGGCAACTGGCCCACGAGTAACGGTCTACCAGACTTCTGTGCATCCCTTAGTGTCATTCCGACCGTTGCAACAGGGGGATACGAGAATATCGCATAAGGAACCGCATGGTAACTCAATGACATCAATTCAGCGTCCTTTCCATCTTCAAGCGTTTTTACAAAGTTGTACCAAACAGTTTCTGACTCATCATTTGCTAC
>DAOWNS010000251.1 GCA_030642465.1 Candidatus Thorarchaeota archaeon
AAGAATTCTTGGGTAGCTTCTCTTACGCTGTTCGTTTCAGTTCCTAGTATTCTTCTTTGGTCAAAGAAGCCCCTATGATTCCAGGAACCCCGAGTAGAGCAATGGCAACTCCAAGGTCGATTCCAAGATCAATTGCGCTTGCGGAGATGGCTTCGAATGTGTACTCCACGCCCTGAACAAGGATAGCAAAACCTGCAAAGAAAAGACCAACGCAAATCAAGGAAACAACGACCATTCGCTTCCAATCCTTTGTGATGAGACCCGAAATAAAGCCGGCCACTCCAAGAGCAACGAGTGGAGCGTAGGTCATCTCGTCTCTCGCGACGGTGTAGGGACGCATCAAGCCTTGGAACAATGCGGCCCCATATACTTGCAGCGTGAGGATTATATCACCGGATTCTGCAATCAGTTGAATTTCTGTTAGGCTCAAGCCCACAATCTGGAAAGCACCGATGATTATCGCGGCACATAGGGCGATTAGTATTGCAATGATTGTTCTGAACATTTACTTATGCACTTCCTCTATCAAGCACTGCGCTGTCTTAGGGGATGCAAGAGTCCTTCTGGACGCTTATATTTCTTGGCAGCTTGTTCAAGAATGCGCTTGATTTGGGCCAGCTAATCAGAACTGGTCAATGATAGCATTTTTTCATGTACGCTTTCAAGAAGGTCCAATATCCGCATCGGCATCTCTCCCAATGGCAATGAATCAAGCGGGAACCAGGCCACTTCCGCGGCTGGAGTTTCCGGTCGAGTTTCCATCGTCAGGCCTCGTGCCAGATAGTGGTTCAAGAGATAATGATACTCTACACGTCCTTCTGAATCCAGAGTTACAAGGTCAGCCGTGGAAACTAACTCCTGAACTACGCACTGCACTCCGGTTTCCTCCATAACCTCCCTAACAACTGCGTCATTCTGCGTTTCGGCCAATTCAACCGCGCCGCCAGGTATGCTCCAGAGCCCCTTACCTGGTTCCTTATCACGACGCACAAGAAGAAGACCAGCTGGTCCAATCACAATAGCACCGACACCGGGGATTGGATGACTGGGATACCTGCGACTATTCACATGTGACACCATCATTATTTGCTAATTAGTAGATGGCGAGACTTGCAGGCATTGGCATCACTTTGCCACACTTCTCGCATGTCCGTGACTCTGACAGGTCGAAGTAATTGCCATTCTGATAAGGTATTCTCAGGTCCTGCTTGCAGGACACGCAGTGAATCTTTACGTATCGTCTCAAACCAAATGAAATGCCCCACGCATGCTCTGCATCCTCGATCTTGCCCTGCTGAGTGTACACGTTGGCTAATGCAATCCATGGAGACGCTGATCCAGCATCATCCAAAGTCCCACGTATTAGACAGTCAATTATTTTATCATTCCAAGCCAGAAGATTGTAGACATAGTAGAGGGCACGCCACCCCTGGGGTGTGTCGGCTATCGCCTCTTCGGTTCGCTTGATGTACTCATCACGCGCTGCGCTATCACCGGATCTATGGCTGAGAACAGCAAGTCTGGCCAGCGCAGGAGCATAAGGGGAGCCACTATCATCGATTGTTTGTAGTATCTTTAGAGCGGCATCGTCCTCCCCCCGCTGCATATGCAGCTCGCTGCGAAGAATCTTCGGTCGATTGTCCTGACCATCAAGCTTACTCGCATGGGCTACAAATGGGTGTGCCTTGTTGTAGAATCCCTGAATCAAGAGGTCGTGCGCGCAGCTTACGGCAGCCATTAGTAAATCAGGACGAAGAGCATGCACCTTGGTCCATATCTCGGTCGAAGCTGTGTAATCGCCAAGTCTGTGCAGACTCAATGCGAGAAGAGTTAGCAGTGCAGCGTCGCGGGGAAACCGTTCAAGCCCTTCTTCAGCAATACTAATAGCGGCTGCATATTCATGCTCAATTACGAGTACGTCAGCAAGGTCGCGCCAAGCGTCCTGGGCTCGAGGGTCAAGTCGAACAGCTTTTCTAAGCTCAGTTTCAGCTTCATGAAGATGTCCAAGAGACAGCAATGCTCGCCCCAAAAAGAGGGACAGGACTGAATGTTCTTCGACTAACTCGCTCGCTTTCCTCAGAACATCGACGGCTTTCGCAGGTTTTTCCGTCTGCACATAAGCGATGCCGAGATAAACCAGCATGTCAGGGTTCTCATCATCGAGCTCCACCAACCGCTCAAGGAGTATTGCCGCTTCATCGAAGCGCCCTTCCTCTAGGGCTTCCAAGGCAAGACTGAGGTCTTCGTCATTCACGTCCAAACGTTGCTCCTCTGTAGCCCTAAGATGACTTCTGTTGACTGGGGGGTCATCCGAGGCGGTGAGTGGCTCCGCACGCTGGTTATAAGTACCTCTCGTTATGGCAAAGATTGGTTGTTATGAAATACGCAACTCCGTTCCCAATGCTCCATGCGGCAAGTCTTCTGAGCCATAGGTCACGCTTAAGCAAATTCCAGTGTGCACTTCAGAAGGTTGTACAGCCAGAATCACATGTTGTGGACATTGGAACGGGAACTGGCATCCTAGCTCTTATTGCCGCTAGAGCAGGAGCGAAATCTGTCACCGCCGTCGATGTGAATGGAAAATCCTTGAACTACGCAAGAAAGGCGGCACAGATTAATGGTCTTTCTCAAAGGGTCAAGTTCGTTGAATCCCATTTTGAGGATTATGTGCCTGAAGAGCCAGCGGACATTGTTATCTGTGAAATGCTGTCCTCGATGCTACTCGTTGAGCAACAGGTGCCAGCCTGCGCGCATGCGGTCAAGAGAGTACTGAAGCCTGGTGGAATCATCTTGCCAGCCAGCGCCTCAGTGTACGCTGTACCTGTAGAATGCGCTTCGTTATGGGAACGCTTCGATGTGTTTGAGCTGGAATTTCCCAAGGTACCGCAGACGCTTGGAAGAGGTGACGCCAAAGATTTGTCTGACGCAACCTTGGTCGCGAAGTTCAATTTCAACACGCCAGACATTCCTACAGAAGTCAATGAAACGCTCGAGTTTGCGATTGTTGAGGGTGGTGTTTTGCATGGCCTTGTTGGCTTCTTCACAGCACATCTGTATGAGGATATCACTCTAGGAATGGACGACGGTTGGAGAGAGCTCTTTCTCCCACTGGATGAGCCTATTGAGGTTTCCAAGGGAGCCAGAGTTTCTGTTCAACTCAGGTTTAAACCGGGCGAGTTTGATTCATTGAAACTTGGCAGACCAATTATTGGCTAGCCGCTTGCTTTGCGATCCATAGCTTCCGAACGGTCCAGCTCGAAGACGACGGGATTGTGGGGGTCAGGACACGCGTGTAGCTCCTTGCACTGATCCTTAGACCACGGAAAGTATGAGTTATGCATCATGGCATATACAACTGGAAGCATTGTGAATAGGGCATTGATGCATATGTC
>DAOWNS010000074.1 GCA_030642465.1 Candidatus Thorarchaeota archaeon
CCCTGATTACCTATTCCAGAATGCTTCTTTATTCTCTGGAGGCGGCAGACGAGTTGGAGAAGGAAGGGATTAGCGTTGAGATTATTGACTTAAGGAGTTTATTCCCTCTGGACATCAAAACAATTATTGAGTCAGTAAAAAAAACCAATCGGGTGGTAATTGTAGAAGAGGATTGCAAAACAGGGGGAGTAGGAGCAGAGGTCGGGATGCAAATTATGGAAAATGCTTTTGATTACCTTGATGCCCCCATCAAGAGAGTCAACGCGCCCGATACTCCGGTTCCATTCAGTCCGCCGCTTGAACAGGCATTCATTCCAGACAAGGATAAAATCATTAGCGCAGTACACGAAATCGTGTAAGGTGAAACCTATGGTCACTACTATGATCATGCAACGCATGAGCGTCGCCATGGAATATGGAGTCATTCTGAAATGGCTCAAGAAAGAGGGTGACACAGTTAAGAAAGGTGACCTAGTGGTCGAGATATTCGGGGAGAAGAACGAGTTTGAGTTGGAAGCTCCCGCCGACGGCGTCCTACTGAAGATACTCTGCAACGTGGATGACGAAATTCCCATCAGCGAACCCATCGCATTCATCGGGAAGAAAGGCGAGAAGATACCTGACATTCGACCCAAGAAACTCAATGAACCGGCACAAGCTGCTCCCGCACAACCAGTGCACGCGGCGGCAACCCAGTTTGAAACAGCTGGGCTACAAGAAGTTCAAGATACAGAAACAAGATTGCCAAGCGGAAAAATCAAGGCATCTCCCAGAGCAAAGAAGAAAGCTGAGGAACTTGGAGTAGACCTGTCCTTCATCATAGGAACTGGACCGGGAGGGAGAATCATAGAGAAGGATATCGTGGCACAGCCAGCTACGATGATGATGAAAGATTCAAGAAAAGTGCGCGGGTCAAAAACGCTGTCACCTTTGAGAAGAACCATAGCTCGTAGAATGACTCAGAGCTGGCAACATCCTCACATCACCATGATCACAGAGATTGACATGAGCGAGGTCGTTGCCCTCAGAGAAGAAATAAACAAGAAGGTTCAGAAGAAGCTCGGATTCAGGGTTTCTTTCAATGATATCATTGTAAAGGCAGTGGCGGATACGCTTGAGAAGTTCCCTAAATTCAACGCCACGCTTGCTGGAAATGAATTCCGCATGTTCTCTGACATACACATCGGAGTTGCTATGGCTACTGAAGAGGGCCTTATTGTTCCAACAGTAAAAGGGGCCAACAAGAAGTCAATCACACAGATTGCTCAGGAAATAAGGGTTCTTGGAAAGAAGGTAAAGGGGAATGCATTGGAGCCTGAAGACCTGGCTGAAGGCACATTCACCGTTTCGAATCTAGGGTCATTCGGAGTTGACCTATTCATTCCGGTAATCAACCCACCCGAGAGCGCAATTTTGGCGCTTGGACAGATTAAGAAAAAGCCAGTAGTGATAGATGACATAATCACTGTAAGAAGCATGATGATGGCCAGCTGTGCAGTGGACCATAGAGTGCTGGATGGTGCACCTGCGGGCCAATTCCTTGCTGCTCTCAAGGATGCACTTGAGAACCCCTTCTTCTTGAAAATCTAAACAAATCAATCAAAAAGGTTATGACCGTTCATGCGCACATTCAGCATGGAGGGCGAGGGAAAGCAAGTAATTCCTGAGCTTGAAGTGAATACGAGGTATCAAGATGATTAAGTCAAAGACATGCCCAAAGTGCGGGGCATCACGAATTGCGGGACCACATAATGTACATGGAGGAGATGGCTACCACATCAAAGTTGACCTTCCTGGACTCTCCACTGCTAAATTGGAAACTTTCACATGTTCAGAATGTGGCTACACAGAGTTCTACGTTGATAAAGTCGGTTTGCGGAACATCAGGAATAGTGGTAGATTTGTTCTGAACCCGCGAAGGGGAGCGTCTCGAGTGCCCAGACGATGTCCAAGTTGCGGCGCCAAAACACGGCCCGGATCAAGCTACTGCCATGAGTGTGCGACCCAATTCAATTAGCTCGTCGAGCAGACAGTCACTGCTTAAGCATTGAAATAACAGTTTCTTTCTTCACGTTCTTGCCCAGCTCTTGCAGAGGATAATTTATCCCGCAACCCTTACACTTCAAGGCAGAATACACCATTGTTCTACGTATTGCTCGCATCTCATAAATTGAGAGGACCCAATCGGTTCCCCCGCAGTTCTCACATTCAATCTTCATTTTCGCACGCCTCAGTATCTTTGTGTTGATTTCAGGCTGAAAAGCTCGTACTTGAATTTATCATTCCAACGCGAGTTGGGAAACTTGCATGTGTAATAAATTATCGGACTTTAAATCATTCAGCGAGGATTCAACTTCCGGCGCAGACTACCTCTCTGCGTCACGCCTCGAAAACGACATCTGTTCCGAGCCTCTGATAGGTTTCTCTCCTCCGAGGCTCACCAGCCGGTGGTGTCCTCCACCACCGGCATTCATTCTCGTTGTGCCAAAGTGTTAAGTCCAGTGCAGATATCTGGATTTCATTCTATTCTGACTGAGAAGTGATGTTGATCGTATCATGGTCTGGCGAGTGATAGAAGACGGAGAATTGGACATCTACCGCAACCTATCGATAGAGGAGTCGCTTGCCAGAGTAAATGCGGATTCGGCAGAGAAAACCAACACGCTCCGCCTATGGCAATCAAACAGATCTGTAGTTATTGGCAGATTTCAATGCGTGCACAAAGAAGTGAACCTAAACTACTGCCAGAAAGAGAGCATTCGAATTGCGAGGCGTTTCACCGGAGGAGGAGCAGTATACCATGGTACAGGTAACCTGAACTTCACCATTTGTGCGGACCAGCGCAAGCCGTATGTTCCCCGAAGTTTGAGGAAGCTATACCAAGGCTTTGTAGGTAGTATCGCGAATGGGCTCCAGGAGATAGGAATACCCGTTACATACGACGAGAAGAGGTCATGCCTGAGAATCGGAGAGAAAAAAGTCACTGGAACCGCAGGATGGATCAAGCAAGGAGTATCCTTTCTTCATGGCACACTTTTGATTGACGCCAACCTCAACACCCTTGAGAGGTCCTTGGACGCGCCAGCTGGCCAAATGCAATACTTAAGAGAGCGCACGAGAATCAGATGTAAACGGAGCAAGAGGGATGTGGTAACAAACATCTCTGCAGAAGTTAGTTCAAGACCCTCGGATGCTGAAATTAGGGCGGCCATTGTCAGGGGCGTAGCCACATTCACAGACGAGAGCTTGGAATTCGGAAAACTAACCAAGTCTGAGGGAAATACTGCACAGGTTTTATATCAGAGCCGCTATAGCCTCGATGAGTGGAACTTGGGGGTACCCGCCCCAAGACAGACAATTAACCAGTGAGGAGACCCCAAGCAATGCCAGAGGATGTCGAGAAGATACTCAAGGATTTCATGAAGCACTTTGGAGCTTTGAACAGGGATATTCCTGATACTAGGAACGCGTTTTCTGACCTTCTGAAAACAGTTCATGTTGACGGTGCCCTGTCTGCCAAGTTCAAGGAGATAATCTGTGTTGTTGCGTCAGTGCTAGCGCCATGTAAGTCCTGCATGGTTTATCACACTAAGCAAGCCATTGCCGCTGGAGCCACGAGAGAAGAGATTATGGAAGCATGCGCAGTCGCCATTGTCATGGGTGGAGGCCCTGCGGCATCACAAGTTGCTGTTGTCCAAGATGCTCTTGACAGGTGGAAGCCTAGACGTTAGACAGATTGTGTACACAGAATCGGCAACCACAGACTGGGAGATCACTTCAGATCAGTGAAGAGAACCTTGATTGCTTGCTGTGTTTCCATGAGCTCAAATCCGCGTTCCCATTCATCCAGAGACAGCCTATGAGTGATGAGAGGAAGAACATCGATTTTGCCTGTTTCCATGAGCCTGAGCGTCGTTACCCATGAGGACGGTAGAGTACCCCAAGTACCGGTCATTGTCAGCTCTTTCTCAATCATGTGATCTAAATTAACCTCTGCGGGTCTGCCGCGTACTCCAAGCAGAGAAATGTGTCCTGCAACCTTCACGAAATCTAGGGCTTGTTCGCATGCAATGCATGCGCCTGAAGCTTCAACTACGACGTCTGCGCCGCGACCGTCTGAGTGATCTAGGATTGCCTTCACCGGGTCGGACTCCGATTGGACATCGATTGTCACATCGGCACCGGTCTGCTTAGCAATATCGAACCTCCACTGGTCTGAAGACACACCGGTCACAATGACTTTTCCTGCACCCATCGCTTTTGCAACTTGAACCGAAAGGAGACCCATGGTTCCAGGTCCTTGCACTACAACTATGTCACCGGCACAGATGGGTGTCTTTTCGACCAGAGCATGGACTACGCATGCAGTTGGCTCAGCGAGCGCTGCCGCTTCCATCGATACGCCTTTCGGAATGTGATGAATGATGTACTCGGGCACGGTCAAGTATTGAGCGAAGGCGCCATTAGCTTTCGAAACACCAAGAATCCTCTTGTCTTTGTTCGTGCATCGATTAATGTGTCCAGTTTTGCACTGATAGCATTGTCCGCAATATGCAGTAGCTGGAGATACAACTAGGTCGCCAACCCGTACCAAATTAACGTTCACACCCACTTCCACGACCTTGCCGGAGTACTCATGTCCCAAGATCACAGGGGGCGTGTAAAACGACTGATCGTGTTTAATGTGGATGTCAGTCCCACAGATACCGGCGGCGGCCACCTCAATAAGAACCTCGTCGTCTGCAGGTTTGGGAACAGCAACATCACGAAGCTCGATATTGCCGATGCCTCGTGCCGTTTTCATGAGTCCTCTCAATAGTCAAGACCTCGCGTGAGCCATACTCGACTGACTATAGAACCTTATGGAGGGAGATTGCACTGTGGGGGAATGAGCGTTCGTCAGCTCTAGCACTACAGGCTCTCAAGCTTCGCTCTGACCGTGGCGCCACAGTAATTGCATTTTGCTTCCAAGGGGCCAACCCAATCGATTTTCTCTTGAGAGATGGCTGCATCGCAGTTGGGGCACGTGGTAGGTAGTCGCACGGTCTTTATCTGTGCTCCATCAGTTCTCGTTTTCCCTCTCTGAGACTCGGGGATTGCAAAGCGTGGTGCTTCGACAACGAAGCTATCAACTGCCTTCGACATAACTGAGCCGGATTTACATACCTTCACCATGATAATCGCAACTACTACGCAGAAGATCAAAGGTACAACGAGCATCAGAATCATGAACGTGCCGAAGAAATCGAATATTTCAAACGGGAAATCTGGTATCTGCAAGTGAAACTCTCCTAAGGTGTCTAGCGGTTATGTGTTCGGCTCCTTTTTCGCTTATTACCTTTGCTGGAATCATAGATTCATTGTGACCCTGTTCGGGTAGCTCTTCACCAGCTGTGAGAGACATTGCCGTCCGTTAAGGCAGTTCAAAAGCTATAAATGGCTCTTATCAATTCGACCAGAATCAGAACCTCAACAGGGGTTAGATAATTATGCAGATTCCCACATTTCTTCTAAGAAAGCTCTACCTCAAGGGTAGTCTTGAGAACGTCGATGATGGCTTTGTGTTTAAAATCAAGAACACATTGTCACCAGGTACCGTGACCGCAATGGAACCTATCAAGGTGAACGGTACTGAATATCCGCTAGACGCACTGACGGTCAAGATAGAGGACTCTGAGTACAAGGCCACAGATGTCAATGAAGGCAGCGCTATGCCCCTCAAAGTCGGTGTAGAGATTGCTCTACATATCAAAGCTGACCCTCTTCCAAAGGGAGAGCACACAATTGACATCGCGCTTGTGACCAAAGAGGCAGGCAAACTAGCGTTCGACGTCAAAGACGCAATCTAGATTCATACATTTGCAGAGGGTCTGTGACCTTCTGCATTTTCGTTTTCTCATCCGAAACAGTTAGTCCCAGAGTGTTTGATGCAAGCCCGGCTATTTCCGCTTGAAACGCACCAGGAGAACAATCACCACAACAGCTGAAATCACGCCCACGATGCCCAAGACTAGGGTGAAGTCCATTGGAGGGGCAGGGGGTCCGTTGGTGGTAGTACTGGTTGGTGGCGTTGTAGAAGATGGCCAATTGGGATTGAATGTATTGAACAGGAATCGCTCATGGCTCCATAGATCTTCAGAATCACGGGCATACACATCCAGAGTGTGTTCGATAGGCTCGTCAGGGAATCCAGTAAGAGTTGTAGAGTTTGAGCCACCATCCCAAGAGTAGAGCACCTCAGCTGGATTCTCACTGAAGTAGAATTGAGGAAGAGTTCCGTTCAACTTCAAAGTGTTGTTAGCAAGGAATCTGGCTTCAATTTCGATGGGCCCATCGTAGGGCAATTGGTACTGTTCTCTTGTGACGCTCGAGAGATCAATGGCAGTGAAGCCCACTTGGCCTGAACTGACATCAACCTTGACGTAATGATAGAAAGCACCGCCCCACGGAGTGTGATATAGCGGTGCACCGCCACCACCTGCAATCATATGAACAACGCCATTGACCGTCAGTCTATCGAAGAGGTGGTCATGTCCAGCGCCGAAGAGAGTGACATTCTTGTCCTCAAAGAGTTGCTGAAGCCGGTTCATCTCCGTCATATTCCTATCTAGTGCGGAGGTTATGTGCTGCAACGGATAGAGAGGTTGGTGAGCGAAGACAAATTTCATGCTCCTTGATGTATTGGTCAAGTCGTCAACCAGCCAGTCATACTGAGTGCCAGTTATGCGCCCGTTGTCATACTGCTCCTCGGAGTTGAGAAGTGTAAAATGGACACCAGCATAGTCAAAGGAGAAGTAGGGTGAGGGTTCGTCATACATCTCAAAGGCATCAAAGAAGTACTCCAGGCGCAAGGTACCGGTGTAGGCGCTTGTATCATGGTTACCAAGCACACCATAGATTGGTACATAGTGACCAAGCCGGTCAGTGATGTTTGTGAAACGCTCCCAGACGTCAAGATTGTAGCTGTGGCTCTCAGTAACGACGTGTACGTAATCGCCGGTCATTATCACGATGTGTGGCCGCTCTGCGATTACCAAGTCAACCAGATCACTGAACTCCTGAGGTTGTACTGGTGCGGCGTCTGTGGATGGTCGATTATCGCCAAATACAATCATCTTGAACTCTGCCCCGTCGGCAGGAGCCGTCTTGAAACAGTACACGTCACTTGCGGTGCCATTGGATGTCGCCTGATAGTAGTATGTGGAACCCATGGCAAGACCAGCTAGTGCTATTCGGTGATCCCCAACAACGGTGCTGTTACTTACTGTTAGGTTGAGATTCAATTCTTCCAGCCCATAATCTACTGTGCTATTCATCGGTGCATCTGTTCTCCAGAAAATCAGAGCTGAGTTGTTTGTTACCAAATTCACGGTGGGGCCCCTGACAAAATGAGCAGGAGCAGCCTCAATGAATGACCCCTCAGGAGCTATAACCGGATTCTGAGTTGTTGTTTCCACTAGACCCAGAAACAAGGGAAGCAGAAAGAGTGCAAACGCGATGGAGAAACTGACTGACCTGCGCAATCGATGTCACCTAAATCATCGATAAAGAACACCGTACTTAAGGGCAATGGTAGCCACGCCCACAATAGTTTTCAGCATTGCACAACAAGTAGAGAACGGTGGTTGGTCCGGTTGTACGTGAAGATACGAAAAGATGGAGCAGTAGGAATTGGCAAAGGTACAGAAGGACGTGCCGAGATTACTCTCGGGTACGGAGAAGCACACATGATTGCAGCTGCGCTTGAGAAGCTTGCACAAACGGCACGCAATTACAAGCAGACCTACAAGAAGACTACAGATGTGGGGAGGAAATCGCATAGACTTTGAGAGAGCTGAAGATGGCACGATCACAGTTTCCGGCGATGGCAAGACCTACTTCCTCACTGAGAGCGAGGTGCGTGAGCTTGCTGATAGGCTAAACAACTTGCCTCCAGTGGAGGTTATTCCGCCCTCGAAGTATGTTCAGAAAATAGCCCCTA
>DAOWNS010000121.1 GCA_030642465.1 Candidatus Thorarchaeota archaeon
ATACGCCCGTAATAACAACGAACTGCAGGTATGAGTGAATCATGCATCCCATCTTAGAAGAGGTCCTGAAGTCATCAAACGCAGGACGCAAGGCGCAAGTTGGCAGAGCGGCGAAACGAACCCCCAGGAATACTACATCCGATGAAGAAATAGCAGCCATTCTTGAGGAAGTCAGTGCAAGAATATTGGTTGTGGGCGTAGGTGGAGCCGGTAATAATGCCGTGACTCGCTTGATGGATGTTGGAGTAGAGGGGGCTGAAACCCTTGCGGCAAACACGGATGCGCAAGACCTCTATTTCTGTAACTCGCATCACAAGCTGCTCCTTGGTAGAGATACCTGTGGAGGTCTGGGAGCAGGTAATGATCCTGATGTAGGCGAAGCTGCTGCAATTGAATCGTACGAAACAATCAAAGATGTCGTAAGAGGAGACCTTGTCTTCATTACCGCTGGGATGGGTGGAGGTACTGGTACCGGTGCAGCATCGATTATTGCAAAGGCTGCAAGAGAGAACGGCGCGTTGACTGTAGCCATAGTGTGCCTTCCCTTTGAGGTGGAGGGTAAAACAAGGAAAAAGAATGCTACCAGAGGACTCAACGCCCTAATGGAGCACGTGGATACGCTGATAGCGATTCCCAATGAGAAACTCTTAGAGATTGCTCCTGATCTCTCGATGCCAGAAGCTTTCATGGTTGCAGACGAAGTCTTGGTGCGAGCAGTCAAAGGAATTGCAGAGTTGATCTCAAAGCCGGGACTGGTGAATCTTGATTTCGCAGATGTTCGGACGACGATGAAGAACGGTGGCGTTTCACTAATTGCGCTTGGTGAAGGTCAAGGAGAGGAACGAGCCGAAGAAGCAGTGTATAATGCTCTAAGAAACCCACTGATCGATGTGTCAATAGACAATGCGAGGAATATCCTAGTCAATGTGAGTGGGAGCACGGATATGCAGCTTATCGAAGCCAAGAGGGTAGTAGAGCTCGTTACTGAACAGGTCAATCCGGGTGCAGAGGTCATATGGGGAGCACTCATTGTACCAGAACTGGAAGACAGAATCAGAGTAACGATCATTGCCTCAGGCGTGAACTCCCCCTATGTGTTTGATTCCGAAACAACACCGGTCACACCTCTTGCAGATGATCTCAAGACGGACCTCGGAATACCTCGTTTGAGCTAGTCGGATAGCGGACACTCAGCAAGGGTTAAAAGCGCACTAGACTGTTTGCAGTCGATTTCAGAAACTGCTAAGGCAGTTTTATTCAGGGAAGTGAAACCACTATGGGTATTGGCAGCTTCATTAGCAATAGCAGACGAATACTGAAACTGGCCACGAAACCATCCAGAAAGGAGTTATGGATGAGCGCGAAGATCAGTGTCCTTGCAATGTTTCTCGTAGGATTGCTTAGCTTTGGCATACAATACCTGATGACAGTAATCACACACCAGTGGTAATGGTAGTTTCGACCGGGGTGCTAGATACAAGCGTTTCGTGCTTAGCGGAGGCATTTAGTTGCAATCAAGAACCAGCGTATATGCAGTGCGGACAACGATTTCACAAGAGAGGTCGGTAGCTGACCTCATCACTACGGCAGTGGTTGGTGAAACTGACATTTGGGAGTGTCCATTCTGCTCGGAGCAGTTTGCGTCAGACAAGATCACTAAGAAGCATATGAAAGGCTGCAAAAAAGCGAAGAAAAAGAAAGGAGAACCGAAACTGATCTCCCGGAATCAATTGCTCGGCCGTGTCAAGGCGATACTGGTTCCTGAAACTCTCCGAGGCTACGTTTTCCTGGAAACGCTAGAGTTTAGGGACGTTGAGTTGGCCATCTCCGGAGTGCCGCATGTACGCGGTAGAGTCAGCGGAAAGGTGAGCTTTGAGGAAATCGACAAGTGGCTGAAGCCAAAACCTGCAGCTGAAGGCATCATGATAGGTGATGTGGTCGAAATTATCTCAGGGCCATTCAAAGGAGAAAGAGCACGCGTTGCTCGAGTAGACGCAGCCAAAGAAGAGCTTATACTAGAGCTGCTGGACAGCCCACATACCATTCCCATTCGTGTGCATGCTGACTTTGCGAAGATTGTCGAGAAGGCACACAGAGAGGAACCGAAAGAAGGTGACGGGACTGACGCTGAAGAAAAAGATGAGCTCGATGACGACTCTTTCTGGGCACATCAACCAGACCTGGGCTGAAAGCAGAAGCCAACGACCTACCTCGTAAATTGCATGGGCTACCCAACGCAATGCTTAAAACTAGTTCACCATGGGTGAGGTCTGCTCCTTAATCTGACATGAGCGCATAGATGCCGTGTCCGGGGTGAAAACAGTTGAAATTGAATGCAGTAGACCTTGTGGGATGCAAAGCTAATTTTGTCCTGCAGGTCGACACAAACGGTACAGCGATGATGTGCCAATTGCACTGCATCAGGAGAAGTGACAGAATTGAGTAGTCAGAAAATAACTGTTGAGGCCATGGTAGAGGGTGGTAAAGCTTCAGGTGGACCTCCAATTGGTCCCGCACTGGGGCCAACCGGAGTGAATATCCTCCAAGTAGTCACCAAGATCAATGAAGTGACTGCACCTTTTGCAGGACTCAAGGTACCCGTGAAAATAATCGTTGACCTGGACACGAAACAGTTCGAGGTTGAAGTTGGCACTCCACCTACCAGTGCCCTAATTCTAAAGGAAATCGGGGCAGAGAAGGGTTCAGGTGAGCCAAATACAAACATAGTTGGCAATCTTACGATTGACCAGATTAGGACCATTGCCAAGGGAAAAGCAGACCACCTATCGGCGCTGACAGTAAAGAATGCAGTCATGATTGTTTCAGGCACCTGTGTTTCAATGGGTGTGACAATTGAAGGCAAGGCACCCAAGGAATTCCAGCAGGAAGTCCGAGAGGGTCAGTGGGATAGTCAGCTTGAAGGCTTGCAGAAGGAGGAATAGACAATGTCATTCAACATCGAGTCTATCGAGGCTTCGGTCGCTGAGGCAAGGTCAAAGGGAAAGAAGAGAAAGTTCAAGCAGAGCTTTGATGTTGCAATTAGTTTCAGGAAGAAAGAGCTGGACGTATCAAAACCTGAGAATAGAATCAGCCAGGAACTCGTCCTACCTAATGCCCTCTATCCTCCAGCCAAGGTATGTGCCTTTGGAGATGGTGATTTCGCAAAGAATGCCAAAGAGGCGGGGGTGCAACACGTTGTATCCAAGGAGGATATTCCAAAAATTGGGGAGGAGAAGAAAGAGAGGAAATCACTAGCCAAAACCTATGATTTCTTCATTGCTTCCGTTGATTCCATGCCGCTCGTTGGTCGATATCTAGGACAGGCTCTCGGTCCAAGAGGGAAGATGCCTAAGCCATTTCCGCCACAGGCAAACCTTGCTCCCATCGTGGGACAATACCAGCGGACTGTTCGTTTGAAGATGAAGAACACCCCGACATTCCATGCCAAAGTAGGCCATGAGAAGATGAGCGACAAGGAAGTAGCAGACAATATCGTTGCAGTTCTCAACTTCATTGATAGCAAGGATTTGCTTGGGAAGTTGAGCTCCATAGTAGTGAAGCTTACTATGGGACCACCAGTGCCAGTGCCCATCTAAAGGTGAAAAGAAATGTCAGTATACAAAAGCCGGGTTCCCCAATGGAAACTGGATGCAGTGGACAAGATAGTGTCATCAATCGATGGCAGCTTGATGGTTGGACTCATCAATGTAGAGGGCGTAGGTGCCAGACAGCTCCAAGGTATCAGAAATTCCCTAAGAGGATCCGCTGTCATACACATGGCACGAAACACCCTGATGATTCGAGCATTGGAGAAGTCTGACAAGAAGGGCATAAAGAAGCTGGTCGAGCATGTTACCGGCCCGATTGCGTTCATATTCAGCAATGAGGACCCTTTTGCTTTGAGCAAATTCCTCAGTGATAACAAGGCAGCAGCTCCTGCGAAGGGAGGTCAAATCTCTCCCAAGGACATTGTTATTCCTGCAATGAATACTGGTGTGGCACCCGGGCCATTCATCAGTGAGCTTGCAGCTCTCAAGATTCCATCCCGAGTGAAGACTGGTGTTATCCACATCACCGATGATTCTGTAGCTGTGAAGGCAGGAGATACTGTATCCAACGCCATGGCACAGATGCTGAGCAGACTTGGGATTGAACCAATGGAGCTTCAGCTCAAATTAATCGCTGCCTATACGGAAGGGAACGTGCTTACGGCAGAGATTCTCGATATTGATATTGAATCATTGTTCAATGAGGTCATTCTGGGTCATCAGTACGCAGTCAACCTCTCCATCAATGCCGGCATTCCAACGCCAGACACAATTCCGTTAATCATAGTCAAGGCTAACATGGAAGCAAAGAGCTTGGCTCTGGAGATTGGTTTCTTCACAGCAGACATGCTCGATGTTTACCTGGCCAAGGCCAACTCGCAAGCGCTTGCACTTGCTGCGGCGCTCGCGGAGAGAGATCCAGAAGCAATACCTTCGGAAACGCTTAATCAGGTCCAAGCCGCTGCTGAATCGTCATCGGCGGTTGCACCTGCCTCAGATGAGGCGGAGCAGAAGAAAAAACCAGAGGAAGAACCCGAAGAGGAAGAAGGAGAATCAGTAGCAGGTCTAGGAGGCCTGTTCGGATAAAATAACAACGAGGTTAAAAATTATGGAATACGTATACTCAGCACTTCTGCTCCACAAAGCGGGCAAGAAATTGACTGCCAAGGCAATGGATGGCATTCTCACTGCTGCAGGTGTTGACCCTGACAAGAACAGGATCAAAGCCTTGCTGGCGGCTCTGAAGGATGTTGACATCGACGAGGCACTGAAAGGCGCCGCGATGCCGATGGCGATTGCAGCTCCTGCGGCTGCTGCAGAACCTGCTGCAAAGGGTAAGAAGGAGAAGAAGGGCAAGAAGGAGAAGAAGGAAGAGAAAGAGGAAGAGAAGGAAGAAGAGTTCACAGCTGGACTTGGCAGCCTTTTCGGCTAAGACGGGTATTTCACGCCCTCTCAATCTTGAAACAGAGGGCAGTAGGCCATGCGCCTGCTGCCCACTGCATCTTCTTTTTTCATTTTTATCAAGCTGATGTAGCTGAAAAGCTATAACACACTCTGAGTACATTCATAGACAGGAAGAAGCTGATGTCCGTCTATCCGGAAAAGGAATGGCCAAGATGAAGATAGTGTATCATCCTCTGATGAGAGAAAGCTATGACCGTACACCCGCAGGAGCCCCTGGAAGGCTGGATACCTCTGTGGAAATCCTGAGCAAACACCCGGACTATGAGTTTGTGGAGGCAAGGTCTGCGACCGAACGAGAGATCAATAGAGCTCATGCTCCTGGTCACATCGAGAGGGTGAAACGGGACCATGACTCGACAAGAGAGGGCCTACTGTATCAAGTAGCGACCCTAGCCGCAGGAGGCGCAATCATGACGGCGGAGATAGCGGTTCAAGGTGAGCCCGTTTTCGGTCTCATAAGACCTCCGGGGCATCATGCTTCTCACTCGTCGTACTGGGGATTTTGCTATTATTCAAATCTGGCTTTATCGCTTCTAGCACTTCGTGCCAAAGGACTAATCGAATCCGCATTCGTGCTCGACTTCGACTTGCACGTGGGCGATGGCACAATCGATATTCTTGGACATGACAAGCAGTTCATCATTCATAACCCCAAGGGTCAGGGCGATGATGCATATCTAGCTGATGTTCAGGATGCTCTGAAGAAACATCCTGATGTGGACATCATCGCTGCATCGGCGGGGTTTGACCAATATGAGCGAGGTTGGGGTGGCAATCTAACAACGCAGGCATTTCATGAAATCGGGCGCATGATGTTTGAATTCGCTGAGGAACACTGTGAAAATCGTCGATATGGTTTGTTGGAAGGAGGCTACAACCACGAGGACCTGGGCAAGAATGTCCTTGCATTCTGTGAGGGTCTTCGGGGGGTCTGAATGTTGAACGGTCAATGTGGGTACTGTCAAAG
>DAOWNS010000124.1 GCA_030642465.1 Candidatus Thorarchaeota archaeon
GAAAGGAAGACGTACATCAACTACGCGATCTACGCTAAGTACAGGAAGAAGTTCAAGGCTCTCCGATGAGGTGGAAACTATGGGGAAGAAAGTTGCTATTGTTGGTGTGGGGATGAGTAAGTTCGGAGAGCTTTGGAACAAGAGCTTGGCCGAGATATCACTTGAAGCTGGAATGTATGCCATATTCGATGCTCAAGTGAAAGGAAAAGATATTGACGGCTTGATTATCGGTAATATGAGTGCTGGACGGTTCACCGGACAGGAGCACTTGGGTGCACAGGCAGCTGACTGGGGAGGCCTTGGTGACCTTCCTGCATACAGTGTTGAAGCCGCATGTGCCAGTGGCGGAGCGGCAGTACGTCAGGCTTACATGGCAATTCTGTCTGGCCAACATGACATCGTGCTTGTGCTTGGCACCGAGAAGATGAGTGATGTCAATCAGTCCATGGCCATGGATACAATCAGTGTGGCTTCTGACTGGGAATGGGAGGGCATGTTCGGTGCAACCTTTCCGGCGCTCTACGCGTTCATGGCGAGGCGGCACATGAAGGAGTACGGTACCACTGAAGAGCAGATGAGTTTGGTTACCGTCAAGAATCATAAGAATGCCGTACACAATCCTTGGGCTCAATTCCGGAAACCTGTTCCACTTGAGGTAGTCATGTCGTCGGGGCTGCTTGCGGATCCCATTCGTGTGCTCCATTCGTCACCGATTAGCGATGGTGCGGCAGGATTAGTCATGTGTTCTGTAGAAAGAGCGAAAGAATTCACTGACACACCGGTGTACATTGAAGCTTCCACCCAAGCCAGCGACACTCTCGCATTGCACGATCGAGCTGATATCTGCCGCATGAAAGCAGTTGTCAGTTCATCAAGAAACGCTCTGAAGGAAACAGGGTTAGCAATCAAAGACATTGATGTTTTCGAACTCCACGACAGCTTCACAATCAGCGAGATAATAATATCTGAGGACATAGGGATTGTGAAAAAAGGAGAAGGAGGCAAAGCCGTAGAGGAAGGCCTGACAGAAATCGATGGCAAGTTCCCGGTTAATGCATCAGGAGGCCTGAAAGCGAGAGGGCACCCCATCGGGGCCACCGGTGTTGCTCAGATAGTCGAGCTGGCCCTACAGCTTAGGGGTGATGCAGAAAAGAGGCAAGTGGATGGCGTTGAGAAGGCGATGTCTGTCAATATCGGAGGAACGGGTGCTACATCAATTGTGCACATACTAGGGAGGTAACCAAGATGGCAGAGAAAGGCGTAGCACAATTATGGCGCAAGATAAAAGCAATCTACACAATCCAAGGAGACCACTGCACAAACTGTGACACCTACTACTTTCCCCCGCGTGTAGTGTGTCCCAAGTGCCGCAGAAAGGGACAACTTGAGAAATACACATTCAAGGGGCTTGGCAAAATACACACGTTCGCGATTGTAAGACAAGCACCTGACACGTTCAAGAGACAGATCCCATACATTGTTGCGCAGGTGGAATTGGATGAAGGAGCTAGGCTTACAGCTCAGATTGTGAATTGCGACATCGAAGACGTTCATATTGACATGCGAGTCCGGTCTTGCTTCAGAAAAATCACTGAATACGGAGAAAGCGGGATAATCGTCTACGGTTACAAGTTTGAGCCAACGATGAAAGTCACTGGCCACGAGTGAGCGACTGCATCTACAGCTGTAGTTGAGTAATGGAACCGACTGCTGGAAGAGCGACATTTCGCACAACGGTCGTTCCAATGGATGCCTTGTGTGTCGTTGAGTTATGCACATGACCGTGAATCACAAGGTCAGGCTGTAGGTTCGAGATAAGTGTGTAGAACTTCCTGCTTCCGAGCCAGGCAAAGGACCGATCGCCTTCACCAGCGCATGTTTCCGTGCAGGGACTATAATGCATGAGTAGAATTGTGCGATCAACACTTGGCATTATCCGCCTCAGAAGCGCCTCCGCGCGTTCGGCTCTCCGCTCAAAAACACGTTTCGCATTGGGTATGTTTCTTCTCTGCCAATCGGTGGGTTTATCGAGAGACCCCTGTGTGCCCACGATGCCCACAGTAGTTCCGTCAACATCGAGCGTTATCGCCTTCTCATCTAGGAAAGTGATCCTGTTACGCAGTTGTGAAATCAAGTCCCTTCGAATCTCGGAGTATTCTTCGTTCCCAAAACACGATATGATTGGAAAGCTGCATCCGATTTTGTCCTCTATCACGTCGAGAACTCGAGGAAACTCCTTGGCGGTTCCTCTGTTTATCATGTCCCCAGCCATTAAGAACAGATCAGGAGCAGATTGCCCATCTAGGCTTGCCGTGAATTCATCAAGAAACCGCGGACTATGAACATCTGCAACTGCAAGTATCCTCATGACATATGCCCTACACACATTTGACTACGTAAAGATAGCATGCACATATATTAAAGTTCCAAGTAAGGGTGTCGAGATGTGGTCGCATGGCTGGCACGTGGGCTCTCAACTTGTTCGATAGGCTTCATGTGGGACATCATGTGTTAATCGACAGGTTGTCAGACATGCCAGAGCCAGTGGCCGCAGTAACATGTGGGGAACTCGTCGAGAAGGGACTGGAACTTGATAATCTGATTCAACCCGAGAGCTTGCGAGTAGAGAACCTCAGTGCCTATCTGAAATCCATTCAGCTAGAAGACACAATACGTGTTGAAGTTATCTCGACGTACGAGGACTTGATCTCGATAGAAGGACCAACCACATTCATGCTGTTTGAGGGTCCTTGCTGCGTGGAGATAGAATCTAAGGGTCTCGACATGCGTAGGGAACGGCTTGCCTTTTCAGATAGAATGGAGCCTCTGAAGCCAGTCCAAGCGCAAGATGGGGATAAAATGTCCTCCGCAAGGATAAGGCTCGGAGAAGTAGATCGTCAGGGCCGTCCGCTTAGGAAGACTTCAGAACCTCCCAGACGCCTTCCTGACCAGCATCGAGCCGGATTACAGACACCGATGGGGGAAGTGTACGATACAAAGGATGGAAATCCTGAACGGAGGATTGCTGCTCGGATTCAAGAAGAGGAGCCTGAACTGGTGATTGCAGTAGGCGATGTGACCAGCGCATCTCTTATCGCGGAAGATTACACACCAGATGTCTGTGTCGTGGATGGCATAACAAAGCGCGGCGTATTTGAGGGCAGCTTCTCAGCTGAGAGAGAATATCGTATCTACAATCCTGCAGCCATGATTTTTCCCGAAGCTTGGTCAGTGATGAATACCGCAATTTATGATGGGGTTAAGTCGTTGATTTTCGTAGAAGGGGAAGAGGATTTGATGGGATTCCCAGCAGTTCTCTTGGCTCCAGAAGGTTCAGTAATGCTGTACGGCCAGCCGGATGTTGGAGTTGTGTGGGTACCAGTGAATAAACAGAATGTTGCGTTAGCACGAGAGTACCTCAACGCGATGCCATTGATCACTTAGTTGAATTCATCCATGGCACAAGGGATGTTAGCTATGCAATCAGTTGCAGTGATATGATTTCCAAAATCGCTAAACGCTTTCTCCCCCGCCAAACCAGAGATGTAGGCTGCTGCTGAAGCTGCATAGAATGCAGGATGTCCACGAGCCAGTAGAGCTGCTACAATGCCAGTTAATACATCTCCAGTGCCGCCCACGGTCATAGCCGGAACACCCGTACGATTCAATTTGTATCGTCCATCGGGATGGGCTACTACGTCGACCGGACCCTTGAGCAGAACCACTGAATTGAATTCTAACGCTGCTCTGATGCAGTGCTGCATTCGATTCTTCAGGTCGGTGGAATCGCCCAGACTCTCATCAAGGAGAATTTCTAATTCGCCCCAATGAGGGGTCAAGACGCTTCTCGCGGGGTCGAATCTTACGCCCGATGAGAATAGACTCTTGAGTCCGTCAGCGTCAATCACCATGGGTTTTCCTGTGACAGCTAGCTCCGCCACGATGGAGATTACAGTGGCTCCAGTTTCCTTGTCTAGGCCAAGACCCGGGCCCAGCGCGAGTACATCCGCATCTTGTGCTGCATCAATCACAGCTATGGCGGACTCGCGCATGAGAATTCTTGTACCCATACTGCTAACCATCAGATTGGGACTGTAGGAACGAATTGCTGAAACCACTGGTTCGGGAGCCAAGACGCTTACAAGATCAGCACCAGTTCGTAGAGCTGCAAGTCCTGCCAAGGCAGGAGCGCCTGAATAGACATTGCTTCCGCCTACGATCAGTATTCTGCCAGAGTCACCCTTGTGAGCGGTCGCAGATCGAGGTCGATTGAACAGCCACACATCACCCGGACCACAGATGCATTCCGCTTCAGGAGGGATTCCGATCGGCACGATGTAGAGTTTGCCCACGTAATCTTTAGCTTTGAGAAGCCCAGGTTTTGATGCGTGCAGGGTAATGGTGTAGTCGGCCTTGACAGCATCACCGTGAATTTCACCAGTATCTGCATCAATGCCTGTGGGAACATCAATAGAGTACTTGATTGCACTCGATTTGTTGAATGCCTTCACAGCAGTAAGGATTGGCTCTCTCAGTTTACTCTTAACTCCAAAACCAAGGATTGCATCAATGGCAATGTCCGACTCTTGGAGGGTGTTCCAATTCTTTATCGCAGATTCTGCCTTGAGAACGGCTTTCTCAATGTCGTGTAGATTCTTCAGGATTTCCCAGTTGAACAGAGTGTCAGTGCTCGAAATCGTCTGTTCTGCGCCAATGTAAGCAACTGCAACATGTGCTCCAGCCTCTTGGAGATGTCGAGCCGCAACCATGCCATCTCCTCCATTTCCCCCCGGACCACAAAGAATAGCAATGTGCTTCCCCCGTACCTTCTCTTTCCGGATGATAATTCGAGCTACTTCTCGCCCGGCGCCCTGCATCAGCATGCCAAGACTCACGCCCAGATATTGCGTGTTCATCTCAAGGATGCGCATCTTAGTTGTGTCGATTGGTGTATCCTGCATAGGGAATCACGACGCTGCGATTGAAGGAATCCCGCTATTTCAATCATACCCGCTTCAAGGCAAGAGGGATAACATTCATGAAATGGCATATTCATTGGCAATGTGATTCTATTGAGTCACTACTACTCAGATTCCCTTTCAGCAGAAAGACTCCGGAGATGCTATGAGATTGCTCCTCCAAGAGTTGTTAGATACTTGGAAGCAGAGATAGAACACGTTCTAACGAGGATCAAACCTTCAGATACTGTGCTGGAACTTGGCTGCGGCTATGGTCGAGTCATTGGAAGACTTCTAGGAAAAGCCCGAAAGGTTGTAGGAATTGATACATCGAGGGCGAGTCTTGATCAAGCAAAGAAGGATCTCCAGCATCATTCCAAGCTGAACCTTGCACAGATGAACGCGGTCAATCTCGGGTTTACTGACGGGTGTTTCGATGCAGTGATTTGTATCCAGAATGGAATATCTGCATTCAAGGTCGACCAAGAGGATCTCATCCTCGAAAGTCTGCGTGTAACTCAGGATGGCGGAACATGCTTGTTCTCCAGCTATTCCGACGAGTTCTGGGAGCACCGACTTGAGTGGTTTCACCTCCAAGCCTCAGAGGGCCTCATCGGAGAGATTGACTTGGCAAGAACAGGAAATGGATGCATTGTTTGCAGGGACGGTTTTCAAGCCACGACTCTCCGTCGTGAGAGCTTTTCAGAATTAGTGGCAAAAATTGGCGTCACTGCCACAATAACTGAAGTTGATGAATCCAGCATTTTCTGTGAAATACGCATGTAGGCTGGCTGCTGGCCTTCTTGCGCGAGTTGCTATTCCAAACAACTTTTAACTTCCCGTCCAACGAGGCCAAAAACATGCAGAACCTTTCTCGTGCGGACTTGGCCGAACAGGTCATTCCATCCCTTC
>DAOWNS010000325.1 GCA_030642465.1 Candidatus Thorarchaeota archaeon
GGAGGACCAGATTCCAAGGTCCTCCAACTCAAACCTACTAATGCTTCTGGTTCTTCACCTTAATCAAAAGACCGGGATCATCCAGTATGTAGATCCTTGGTTGTGAAACTCCGCTCTCGTCAAGGAACTTCTGCACTAGTTCTCGCAGGACTTTCGGACACTCATCCGGATTATCCGGGTTCAATGCTTCCATCCTGTAGACCTCACCCATCTTCTGAGGATTTAACTCTGTGATGATTTTGATATTCCGCTCAGCTACATCGAGCAGGATGCGAAATAGATCAGGAGGCTTCTGGTTTCCAATCTTGAAAGTCTGCTCGCTGCCATAGGTTTCGATAACGAACCTCAAAGCATCTTTCACATTCTTGTCCTTTGCTGCATCCATGGCATCTTCATATGATTGATTCCCAATCCCATCCTGACACGGAGCGAGCAAGACAATCCATCCCTTCTGGTCATGACGCACAGCATTCCAAGCTGCATGCACTCCCTTGCCAGCCTGATAGAGGTTCAGCCCTAGCTCTCCCACTGACACAAACACAATGTCACCAGGTTCATCAACGTCAACTACTCTCAACTTCTTCAAAGGTGCAGCCGCTGCGTTATGGCACTCAATCAGGTCGCCTGCCTGCATGTACACAATGTCACCGTGGTGAACAATCGTGTCAATACAAAACATTGGAAGATCTGCTTTCACGATTGTGGCAATCTCGATCATGTCCTCGATGACTGGATTCCCATCGCAATTTCCAAGGCTACAACCACGGTTGAAACCAAGCTCCAGGTCAAACATCCTTGGATGGTTCACACGAATAGTTTCCCGACCAGCGACGCCAGGGCAAAAAAGCTTGACAGTTCCGGCTTGCCCTGCAAAATAGTGGTACTCTGAGTCACTCAACGGAATTACGAGGCTTGACTCTAGAACCCTCTCATCAATGAGGATAGGCGTTCCTCGAGTGCTCTTGCCGAGATGACGGTTTCCATCATCGCAATTGTGGATGAGCAAGTTGTCATTCCAATCAGCAAGCAGTTCGTCATTCAGAATCCGCGCCCTGATCTTCTCTGGCGTTGGGGGAGTGTGGGACCCACTCGCGATGAGGATTTGGATGTCTTCCTTTCGGACACCAAGACTCAGTAGTTTCTCAGTAACAAGAGGCAGAAGGATTCTCGTGTGGATATTCGGCCTTGTGTTGTCATCGATAAGGATGGTTATCTTCTTGCCTTCTTTGTAAAGGTCCTTGACCAAGTCATCGAAAGGCTTGGACCCTATTGGATTCGCGAGAACCTCGTTGAACTTGGCCTTGAAATCCGTGAAGTCGGACTGATATTCAGCAATCTGAAGGACTGTTACGTCAGTCAGGTCAGTTGGAATGAACTCATCGACTGTAACAGTGCCATACTTAAGTGGAGTTTTGTGGTAGGACATGCTAATTCCCTCTTCGCAGATGACTGGTAGCGATATGTAATGATTTCGGTTGGTGATATATCGGTCCAACCATCTGTGGACAGCAGCTATTCGGCTCGGTTAGCCCCCTTGAAAACATTTATATCTTAGACAAGTCTAACTTTCAGTTAAGTTAGACGAGTCTAACTTTTTCCAATGCTATGCGTGCATATCAAAATGCAGAGAGGAATCACCATCATGGCCGCAGATGATAGAAAGCCAGTGACGAGCAACAAAGCCAAACCGTTGACAACCGTTAAGGATGGGACAGTGTGCAGACTAGTTGAAGTAGTCGAGCGGGGACCGAGATTTTACAGACGCATGGCAGGTCGTGGAAGGCGAGGAGGAGGATACGGTGGTCGTCGCAGAGGGTTGGGAGGGCATCACCACAGAGAGATGGTGAGACGCATTATGGATCTGGGCCTCACAAGGGGCTGCACGTTTCTATTGGTTCATGGAGGAGGCAGAGGTCCGGTATTGGTTGAAGTACGGGGAACGAGAATAGCTCTCGGCCATCAGCTCGCTATCAGAATCCTTGTTGAGGAGGTTTAGAGAAGGTATGAAGATCAGTGTCGCCCTAATCGGGAATCCAAACGTCGGTAAGAGCGTCGTATTCAACAACCTCACCGGCCTTAAGCAGCATATTGGCAACTGGCCAGGCAAGACAGTTGAAATGAAAGAGGGGTACTTTACCTACAAGGACCAAGAGTTCGAAATCATTGACCTCCCCGGAGTCTACAGCCTCAGCGCCCGTTCAGAAGATGAGGAAGTAGCTCGAGATTACTTGATAGACAACCGACCCGATGTGGTCGTGGATATTCTAAACGCTTCACAACTCGAGAGAAACCTCTACCTTGCACTCCTGCTTATTGAGCTCCAAGTGAATCTCGTTATTGTATTGAACATGTATGATGTGGTCGAAAGTCGAGGGGATAAGATTGACATCGAA
>DAOWNS010000240.1 GCA_030642465.1 Candidatus Thorarchaeota archaeon
GACGCAGATATTGGCACAATCTGAGGCTCTGTGTCTGGCACAACCTCTCTAAGCTTCATCTTCAAATAATCGAGCTCGTAGGAAATCTTGCTTTTCTTGACCTTATCGATTTTGTTCGCAGCCACAACTACACCTGAGGAAATCTCGGATAAGAAACTGTAAAACTCGATATCAACGGGAATCTCACCACGTTTGCCCCATCTTTCGACAAGCACCCTAAATAGGGACACATCTACAATCAGGATTGATACAGCTATTCTCTTCCCCCACTCCTCAAGCCTGTGAATGACTGTAGTCTTCGTTTCTTCTATTGTTGCCTTGCTTTGGCCTGCCATGTGACCAAAGCCTGCCATGTCCGCCAGAATAACTGAACCAAGGTCTATCAGAAACTCCCAGCGGGTGCTACCAGGGCGCTTGCCAACCCGAACTCGCCTACCAGTCAACGCTCGTATGGTGCTGCTTTTTCCGACATTGCTTCTGCCGGCAAATACTATCAGCGGCTTTCCGCCCTTAACCTTGGAACGGCTTCGTTCTTGCATTCTCTTTCTCCGCCTCTGCCATTTCTTTCAGGAGTGCGTATTGATCATATCGTAAAATGAACGATACAACAAGCAATCCAACTCCTGCGTTCGAGAACTACTGGAACGGTCTTCTCCTTAATCTCAGTGGAAGGTGTGAATTGCTGGGATGAAATGCAATTGTCTATCTCTTCATTGAGGGACCCAAGCAAAATCATCTAGAGGACTTCCTCTCCTTCAGATGCTGAATCTCGTTTATCAAGATGCGCATATCCGTTCTAAGTGTAATCTCCACTCCATCAATTCTGGACTCAAGATTATGCACAACGCCATCGATTGAACTGCATTCATTCATGAGCTCATCAATTGCTATTTGTAATGCTGCTATGTTGGAGATGTGCGCTGCAACATTGTCAAAAGCAGAATGAATTATTTCCTTACAGTCACTGGGAGGAGATTCTCCCATTGCTTACTCCTCTTCTTGAGTTTCACCATAAACCGTATAGCCGAGTATCATAATTAGCACCATAATACCGAGTATCTTCAGGGCGACATCAATTATTGGAATCAAGTCGGCTTGCATGGCAATCCTGTGCCTCCGGAGTTGGTCGGCTTATAATAATTACTGATAAGCAAATCTCGAACTACAAGACAATACTCTGTCTATTCAGTGTCTGCTTTGCGTTTGTCATAGAATTTGTCTATGAACGATCCGTAAACGTCTACAGGCTCAGTTAACTCGTTGACTTCATCTATTGCCATCTCCAACCCACAGAATCCGCACTTAACTGTAGCCACCTTGTTTGTACGATATAGCTCTATCTTGATGGAAGTATTACCGCATTCCGGACACGGATAGACGTCTGGAATACGCTTCTGAGGTCGTCGACGCACCTTCTGCCTTCGTCTTCTACCCATATTGAATCACCATTTGCCTATTTCGCACAGGTCACGGATGGCCCCGAAAGAAACAGAGCGGGCTCTGCGACGCCAGTTTTCATTTAAGCATTATGCTAGGCCATCCAATGCCAACTGAAATCAACAACCTTGTCGCTGAACGCCTTAAACTAGACAAGTTTTACACACAGAAGCTTTCTTATCTCAGCATACTTCGACGTGAAGCCATGTCAGGTCTCTCAAGGAACGCCCAGTGTGTCTTGCGCATCCTAGAATCGTCTGAGTCGATGCTAACTTCAGAGATTCTGAAAACCGCAAAACAGCCCGAGTATGTGGATCTCTGCTCAGACTGCGCTGGAGGAGATGCATTCATTGCAGCTGCGAATCAGCTAGCAAATCAAGGTCTAATTGCCAAGAAGTTTGGCAAGGGCGGATACCGCTGGCATCTTGTGGAGGCGAAATAATTGGACATAGCAAGAATACGCGAGGATTTTCCAGTCTTAAAGCGCATAATCAACGGGCATCCACTCGTTTACCTTGATAGTGCATGCATGTCATTGAAGCCCTTGCAGGTAATTGCTGCGATGCTTGAGTACTATGAACAGTATCCAGCTTGTGCTGGTCGAAGTATCCACAAGCTTGGTGAGGAAGCGTCAAATGCATACTCTGCATCACGATCCAAGTTTGCCAGTTTCATCAATACTGCTGAGCCTGAGGAGTGTATCTGGACGAGAAATGCAACTGAGTCGTTGAATATGGTGGCCAGTTCGGTGAAGCTTCCGAAGGGCTCGAAAATAGTTACTACTACTCTAGAACATCACAGTGGGTCGTTGCCATTTGTGGAGCGTGCACGAAGAGATAATCTGAAGATTGAGATAGTTGAAGCCAATGATGATGGTACGTTCGACATTGAGGACTGGAAAAAAGTCATAGACACTAATACTAGTTTGATTTCAGTAGTCCATTCATCCAATGTGACAGGCACTGTTGCCCCAATGAAGGAGATTGTCGAGATAGCGCATGATCGAGGGGCGTTAATTGTGTCCGATGATGCCCAGTACGCCCCACACCATCCTCTGGACGTGCAGGATTTAGATGTTGATTTCTCAGCTATCTCAGTTCACAAGATGTGTGGACCCACCGGTGTAGGAGTTCTCTATGGAAAAATGGACCTTCTGAAGTCAATGAACATGTTTCTGGTTGGAGGCGACACCGTGGCTGACGTCAGGTACATTGATGGCAAGATTGTTCCCGAATACTTGCCTCCGCCAGAGAAATTCGAAGCTGGGCTGCAGAACTATGCAGGGGCCATTGGTGCAGGAGCAGCTGCTGATTATCTACAATCAATAGGGATGCGCAACATAGAACTTCATGAAAGGAGTCTTCTGAGTTTCATGTTGAAATCCCTGAAAGAGATGGATAATGTAACAATCTTCGGAACGGACGACATTCATATCAAGACTGGGCTTGTTGCTTTCATGGTCAGTACGGTGAACACTGCGCATGATGTGGCCGGTTATCTCAGTGATTCGTACGGTGTAATGCTGAGATCTGGCGCACATTGTACCCATCCCTACCACTATCAGATGGGAATACCTCCTTCGAAAGGGACCAACAGGGCCTCGGTCTACCTCTACAATAACAGAAAGGACGTCGAGACATTCATAGGGGGACTGCATGCGCTGGTTGAAGCAAGTTCCTAGTCCAGCATGTCCATAACATTCTGCTTCATTCGTTTGATCTCTTCAACGGAGTCTGCGAAATCAAGGCCGCTCGCGGCTATATCCACAGAATCCTTGTACTTAGTCACGCGTCCTTGAATCGCAATGTGTTGTCCAAGCATCTTGTCAGTGTTTTGTTCTATTGGTGCTTGGTTGTTTCCAGATTTTGAAATGAGATCGAATGCCTCTTGGGCTGTCATCTGCAGGAGTGCTTCACCTGTTTCGCCAAAAAGGGTCGCTCGAATGGAACCGAAACCATCGTCCAAAGTAACCTTGTACCGCATTCTGGGCTCTGGTTTCTTAACTTTTTCTCATACGCTGCAGATGTACTTACCATCACTATCCTCGCCCTTCTTTCTGCATTTCGGGC
>DAOWNS010000213.1 GCA_030642465.1 Candidatus Thorarchaeota archaeon
CACTTGTCGTTTTCAGTTATAGCGCGGATCTTCGCTAGTGTTTTGCTATTCTGGGCGGCATTATCACACCATTCGTCCGGTTACTATACGCTTCTTCGGTGGGTTGTTTTCGGTGCAGGAGCATGCTCCGCCTATGTTGCAGTGAATTTCAATCAAATCTCGTGGGCTTGGTGCTTTGGTCTTATCGCTTTGTTTTTCAATCCATTGATACCAGTTTGGCTCCATGATCGAGCAACTTGGGTGAACATTGATGTTGCCGCAGGCGTCATACTTATTCTTTCAATATTCACCTTGAGAAGAACCAAGAAAGCCATAGCATCACAAGCTGGCACCGCCTCCGAATCTAGCCAACAGTATGCGCCTGTCTCTCTACCGAAAGGGGGACCCAAGAAAAGGATCGCAACATCTCATGCTTCTGGAATTCCTGCGAACCTCGAAACAACCACCGAACCTGCCAAAGGCTCTAGCTTGGAAACAACAAGAAAGGGAGTAACTGTGTCAAACTGGCCTGCTGGTGGTAAAAGTTCCTCTTACCAAGCACGTCTAGCGTCTCTTAAGAGTACATATCCGCGAGCATATGAGAAATGGACAGCACAAGAAGATAATAGGCTACTTGAGTTGCACTCAAAAGGGCTAAATCTCTCAGACATAAGTGCAGATTTGCAGCGTCAACCAAGTGCCATCCGCAGTCGATTGAGAAAAAGAGCACTGGAAAAAGAGAAGCCCGTGCTATGCACATCTCCCCAAGTTTTGCGAGTTTATCAACCAAGAACTGTTCGATTTCTTCCTTTGGCAATTTCCAGCATGGGAGAGGACTCAATTTGTGTTGCGGGGGTCAATGTGGATAAGTTGGAATGGATACGAACGGTGCGTGCCGGAACGTACAGCATGACAACTTCGGATCAGCATTGGTTTCCTGTAAATCACATATGCAAAGTCAACCTGATCAAAAATCAGCCACGGCCACGCCAGTCCGATCCGTGGGGGCGACATGTTGAAGATTGGGTCATCAAAGACCAACCACGCCTCGTAGGTCCGATCAGTCCTCCGGAAAAGATAGCCCTACTGCAAGATTTACAGGATAAGGATCTTAAAGCGTCCCTCCTGGACAAGCGCTCACTGTTCCTTATTGAACCAACAAAATTTCGAGTGATACCACAGGAGGGCAAGCTCCCTAAAATTAAATTCAGTGTTGGATGTACTAATACTGATGATCTAAGAGATAACCACCTCTTGCAAGCTAGTCATATTGGGATATCTAGCTTTGGGTGTCCGTGTACTTGTTTGCGTTGGCCTGAATTGGTCCGTCAGTTTGGGAATATGAGCGACGAGAGCGCCATCAGAGAATGGGGCGATGATGTAAAAACCTACTTCACGTTGAGTTTGGCTGCTGCATGGCGGCCACCAGACCTTCCAGAGAAAAAGAAAAAACACTATTTATTGGTGGCAGGAATCCACGTAGTTGGAGAAGAGAGGATATGGCTCTAAGACAGACGTACTTGGCACTGAAGGCAAAACTACCTAAGGATACAGAGACCGTTTTGGTAATGCGCGGAAGAGGAAATGATGAATTAGCCCCATCTAAAAAACTTTTAAATGATTTTAACTTTTTTAAAAAACAATTCGTGAAAGGTCTCGACGGCTATCAAGATCCGTATCTGTATGCTTGGGATAAGAGTCAGTATGAGGAACGCTTCCGCAAAGAAATGCTTAACAACCCCACAGCCATGAATCGGCTTGCTGTCCTTGCGGAAGAATCTAGGAATAGGAATATCTTCTTAATTTGTTATGAAGGCGAAGATAAACCATGCCATAGAACGCTCTTATTAAGAATAGCAAAAGAGTATTTTAATGCTGATATCGATTTTGCACCTTATTCTCCAAAGAAATCCTTCCAACCCACGCTTTTTGATAGTGAGTAGCTGCCGCTATTCTACAATACGGATCATAGCATGAATGCAGTACGGGATTGCGGAGAAACTGAATGCTAGCGCGGTAATGGACCGTCTTTGGGGGTGCACGCCGTATTGACTATGTCTGTCAGGAGCTGTTTCATTGGGCGATTCGCCCAAAAAGTAGCGTCCAGGAATACCACAAGCTTCCGCCTAGTACGGCCAATTGTGGTGTTAAGGAGGGCTTTGCCGTCACTGCGAGTGGAGTCAGTGAAGTAGGGGCCGTTCATTTTCAGATTACCTGTATCAGCGACGCTGAAGAAGACCCAGTCCCATTCACGTCCTTGAGCCTGATGCGTATTCAGTACATCTACCTGAAGGAGGATCGAGGTATCCTGGAACCTCTCTCTGAGTTGTCTCCGGATCAATGTGGCTTGGTTCTTGTATGGGGTTAGGATCGCAAGCGTCGGCAGGTTTGATTCAAGCTGTGTCGATTCCCACCATTCCTGGACCTGATCCAGTATCGCATTGGCCTCCGCATGGTTCTGCCTCTTGAGTCGACGTTGTCTATTCTGGGGCTCACAATGGATGCATTGGATGTACGTCGCATCGGCCGCCAAACCCGTCAGCCCGATGCCTCCGTAGATGTGCCGATCAAGAAGGGAAGCAAGTGACTCTCCAAAGCGGTATGACACGCTGAGGACGCGTCGTTGCGTCAACTGGAAATGCGGCTCTTCGATCTGGTTGAGATCATGCCAGTTCTCCCCCAATTCGAATGCGTTCTCAACGAAGATGGATGGCTTTGCCCAGTAGGCACGTACCGTCTCATCGTTGCTGCATTCGCAAACCGGGGGAAGCTGGAGGTGGTCTCCCAGCATGGCTATGGGACAACGAAGGCTCAGGAGAGGGAGGAGCTTGGCTATGGGAGCATAAGGCGCTTCGTCGATGAATACCCTGTGGACGCTCAATCCCATCTGAAGAGTGAGCCCTATGAACCCATCCAGCGTCATTCCAAGCACCGACTTGCTGGCCAAGTCTTGCTTGAACTGAGACAGACGCGCTTCGAGTTGACCTTTCTCCGCTCGCCAGGTTGCGAGGGTTTCATCGGCGCATTCGGTAGGGTGAATTCCGTCGATGCGCGATAGCTCTTCGTGCGCCGCCTTGATTAGGCTCTCTAGTGAACGCTGAGCTTCTTGGTTCTCTGCAATCTTGGTTTCTAGCAGCTCGCTCTCCGCTTCCAGATCAGAGATCCGATGCTGAAGATCGGCAATTTCCGTGTGCGCCAGCTGACATATCTCCTCCAATGCAGTGATCTCTTCTTGGAGCAGAGAGGCCGTGGGGGCAAGCTCAACTCGTTTCTCACGTCTGCTTTCGAGGGTGGCTTCGGTTACCCGAAGATGTACGCCCAGATCGGAGATCGAGATGGTAAGTCTTTCTTTTCGTTTGGTAAATACTCGCCGGAAGAATCCCATATCACGGAGCTCTTCCTTTAGCTTAGCCACTTCTCTTATGGTCTCGGTCTGCTCACACTCCAGAGCTTCTATGTCAGACAGAAGCTTGGGCAAGGCCAGACGATCAAGCTGGCTACGCTTTGACTCTAGTTGGCGTTCATGAGGCTCGAGTTCCTTCCTGCAAATGGAGATGGCAGACTTGCTCTCGCGGATGCGTTCCAGCGTGACCGTGAGACTGGCCTGACTCTCAGTGGCTTCGCGGCGCTTGCTGGCAGCCTCTATTTCGCAATCCCTAGCTTGAACCTCTAGTTCCTGGCGTTTCTGAAGGGAGCCAATGCTCTCCTCTAACGCTTTGATCTGGGAGCCGATTTGCGCGATTTCGTGTTGAAACGCGCGTTCCTCACAGCACTCGGGGTACTTCTCAAGGAATTCGCGAGACGGCACGCCCATGCGGACAACTTCCTCATGCGGGACACCTTCCTCCAGAATGGCCGACAAGGCGTTATCAACGACGATATTGGTGGGCGCAAGGACAAGGGCTTTCTCGTCTTTGCCGATGCATTGTCGAACCGCTTTTGCCAGGACCCACTTTGTCTTACCTGTTCC
>DAOWNS010000068.1 GCA_030642465.1 Candidatus Thorarchaeota archaeon
GAGCGGCAAGCCATCACAGAAGGCATAAGTTCATAGGTTGAACGAATCACGCGATAAGCTGAAGGGAGCTCTCGCGTTGGCGGACCATAACATCCAAGCCATATTGCTGATGGACAAAGGTGGCATCCCACTTTTCTTCATGAAGCTGGACCCAAAAGTCCTTGATATAGATCCAATGCTAGTTTCCGGGTTCTTTACAGCAATTCAGAGTTTTTCCAAGGAGGTAATCGAAAAAGGTGCATCACAATTCCAAGTAGACTATGGTGCACGGCTATTCACTATCACCTCCGGAAAGAAAGCAGATCTCTTAGTCGTCAGTCTTGGAAAACTGCAGGAACGATTCGGACCGGCCATGACATCCATGCTCAAGGAATTCGAGAGCAAATGGCTCAGGGGCAAGACTGTCGAAAAAATAGATTCCATGGACATTCACACGTGTTTTCCCAAGTTCCGTGAGAGCATCATTCACAGATTAACGGCTGGACGGGTTTCCATTTCCTGGATTCCATTCCTAGTCAGCTCTGATGATGGAGAGTCACCGGAACTGAGAAGTCCTATTCTGTCACATATCGATGGGGTACGCACGTTGGAACTCATTCAGGAGCAGAGCGGGTTTCCAAGAGAAGAGGTCATTGAGGAGATATCTCGCCTTTGGGTGATAGGCGCGGTTGCGTTTCGCAGAATATTGGACACAAGAGACATTATTGCTTCAACTTCCAGACTTGACCCATTGCTGCAATCCTCATCTGCGGAACGAGAAGAGTTGAAACGAAATCATCAGGATATCGTAGATCTGTTACCTCGATTATCGAGCATGTTTGACGGCAGAAGAACTGTCGAAGAAATTCTGAACGCGCTTGAAGGCCAACTAGAAAGGGAGGCTTTGATTGATGCCATAGAAACGCTTCTTGATATGCAAGCAATAGAGCCTCTATCACCTGAGAGGAGACGAATTCTACTCGCAAAGGAAGCAATGGACATAGCTATTAGAGTTGCAGAGAAGGTGTATTCTTCCAAAGAAATGACCAACGCATTGCAGTCATCACTGACCATGGGCTCTGCGCCAGAGGTTGTGGGAGAGATTAGATTGGTGGATAACAGATGGTCTGTTGAGTACGATTCCAGACTTCTTGAAGGGCTCGATCCCAGACGATTGATGGAACTGTACGCGGATTGGATGAAACTGCTTGCTCAATTCTCAGTTTCTCTCGGAAGAGGGAAGTTGAAGCGATTCGTGGAAACCTTAACTCAAGCTTATGAAGTGTACCTGCTGAACCGGTATACCGCTCAAGACCTCAGAGGGTTTGAGGAGTTCTCATTCTGGCTGGAGCTGATCAACAAATGAATCAAGATGAAACTGGTCTTCAGGAGATGGTCAGCATACTTGGTAGACGAGGGCAAACCATCTACGGCAGACATAGCATTGTGGAAACCTGTGCTAAAGCAGGTGTCACACTCGTTGAAGATCCTGATGACGAGCAACTTCATGAGAACACCCAGGAATCATTGGAACGCTTCTTGTTGGAATACTCAAAGCTTGGGCCAGCTGCCCGATTGACGCTATTGATTCTCTCAAAGCAATATGAAGCCGCTTTGCCTTTGGAGATAGCTCGCAAGAAGAAGAGTCTAGTTGACCTTGTAAGCTTGCTCTCAGACTTCATGGCCAAGTAATTTAATCCTAATTTGCATCCTAAGCAAATGGGATAGAGATTGACAGAATTAAAGGAAAATGTAGATTCTACATTATTCTTCTCGATTGGAATAAGGAATAGTACCAAGTGGTATAAAATATATTATATCAACAAGTATATTAACATTATTTCTGGGGCCCGAAGGTACTCCCCTTAAGAGGTAAATTTTGATGAACAATAGGACAATTTCAGCGATATTTCTTTTATTGCTCGCATCTCAAGGGTTCATTCTCCTCCTTTCACCTACAACATCAAATGGTGTGGAAATGAATCTTAATCCAGAAGATGCGCTAATTCAAAACTTTGAGCAATCGGAAATAGACTTGGACCGTGTAAATCTTTTATCAGAAGCATATGAAAATGGAGATGTAGAAGATTGGACTACTCCCCGTGATCCAGCAGATCTATCTACTTTTCGGACTACAGATCGTATGTCGTGGTATGAGCAGGGCGTTGAGAATGAAGGCGCTAGAGCATTAGGTATGAGAGCTCGAGGAGCTGATGTCACTAAACCGGCTGTTGCTCAGATAGTCCTGAATGGATGGTCAAATTCTATATTTCCAAACCTCACTCTTAGTATGGACTGGAGAGCTCAACAGGTTCCGTTTCCAGAATTGGGTGATCGTCTTGAACTATACCTACCTTTTCATAATGAAAAGAATGTCATATACTGCTTTGGAGGAGACATTAGTGTCACTAATACTTCTTCGGATGTCTATTATGTTATCAATGATAGTCTTGGAACATGGCACAAACTGGAGAGAAATATAACCAGTGATTTTATCGAGGCTTTTGGTTCAGACCCAGGAGTACTCTACCGATTTAGTTTCTTTGCTCGGAGTCATGGATTTCAGTATACATATGGTTACTTTGATGATTTCAATCTGATTACGAATGGAACTGTTCTAGTTGGTGGCGGAATTAACCATGGCAACTTTGAGGCAAGCGGTTCAGGATATTATTGGTGGAATTTCAATTCCGTGGGTGCATTTGGTGATATTTCAAGAAGCACTGATAGAATTGAAGGCGATTTCAGTATCAATACAACGATTCGTTCAACATCAAATGGACATCTAGCTAGAGCTAGGTTTTCTGATGGTATTGAAAGAAGTGTAAATGAAGCAAACAAAGACGTATTCACTTTTAGTTGGAGAATAACTGATATACAGCTCGTTGGGGCAACTTCATATGTAAGTGTAGGAGTTGATAATGCTACATCAGGCTACATGGTATATTATGTAACTGCTGCTAGCGGGCCAACTATACCAGACCTCCGAAGCAGTTCAAACGACCTTCAATTCAACATGAATAATGTTAATGAAACAGGCGATTGGACTACTTTTAACACAAGTGTCTATGAAGACATACAATCAGTTCGTGAAGATAAGAGTATATACATTGGGGGAATCAGTGTATCTACCACCACAGATACACCAAATGCAGGACTTACTGTTCTATACGACAACATATCATTTATTGCAACAACATTTGGAGACCAAGATTATGAAAATCAAGGTTCCTTAGGAAGTAATGTTCAAGGATGGTATGGCAGCTATGATGGATGCGATGAATTCACAGTGACTGATTTTAGTCATAGTGGTGAGAAAGCTGGGAATTTTACATTATCAGACGATTATGACGAATGGTGTGACAGAGAATTTGATGATGATGTGTTCATTACCAGTGAAAATGAGATGATTCTAGAATTCAACTGGTTCTTGGAATATAATCAATCTTCAGAAGATTTCTTCATTCTCGAATTGAGTATAGGAGAATATTACTTGGATTACATCATTATGAACACGACAACTCTGTCTGATGATATTCTTGATGGTAGTGATCCTATTTTCATCGTACCGGAAGCCAACACAGAAGGTGAATGGATAAATCTGAAAATTGACTTAGCTCATGACTATGAAGAAGGAGTAGGAAAGTTTCCAAACACAACATTGGATAGGATTGCACTCTGGGGATATGCGAATGTTTCAAGTCAATTCACAGTTTTCATTGATGATTTCTATCTCTACGAGGATAGTGCACCTGAAATAACTGACATTTCTCAAACACCTTCTCCTGCAGAAGCTGGCGAATTTGCAGAAATATCTGTAACTGTAGTAGATGCCACAGAGATTGATGCTACCCTACATCATCGTGTAGGAGCTGAGGACTGGGTAAATACATCAATGACTGAATTTGCCAACAATGTCTTTGAAGCAAATATCACAGATTTGTTATGGGATACTGAGGTTGAGTATTTTGTTTCAGTTATTGATGCCTTCAATAAAACCGATACAATATTGGATGGTTCCAGTTACTTTGTATTGACTGTTGATGACACATTGAATCCAAATATTTCCTTTAGTGAACTCAATAATGAATCCGCAGTTAGCGGTTCAACTTCTGTGAACATATCAGCATCGGATTCCGGCAGTGGTATTGCTTATGTCGAGATCTATATTGATGATGCTCTAGTGTTGAATGACACAACTTCTCCATATTCATATGATTGGAATACAACATCATTAGAAAATGGTTCTTACATCATCGAAGCGACTGCGTACGACATAGCTGGAAATTCTGAATCGATTAGTATTAGTGTCACAGTGAGTAATGCAGAAACCACCACAACTCCACCCCCATCTGATTTCGATCCTCTACTTATTGCAATGGTGATTGGAATCGTGGGAGTAATTGTTGTTATTGTTGTATTATATCTCGTGAAGTTCAAAAAGAACTAATCAAAATTGAAGCCCAATCAGCACGATTGGGCAACTCTTTTTTTTTCTCTCAGTTTATCTATAGTTCTAAGACATAATAGATAGTGAGAAAACAAACCAGTCAAACACGATTATCGGACTCCGAAGAATCGACCTCTGAGAATCAAGTGTTTAGTGCAGATAAGAAAGTTTACGTGAACTTTTCGCCATTTACCTTGGATATTTGGAAAAAGAGTCAGTAGCACATTTCTATCTTTGGGCTACATCCAAGAAGAAGAAAAGGTAGCGTAAATCACCAGAATCCATTTTCTTGCATAAATTCATTTAATACTGTATTAAACTCATCTGGATTCTCTATGTCAAGTACTGTCAACAATTTATCCAAATCATTCGCGAAGAGCTCACAGCTGTATTTTCTATCTGATTCACCAGATCTTCCATGTCCTCGAAAATCATACGTTATGACTTCATACCTATTGGAGAAATAATCCACCTGAGGACTCCACATATCGTGAGATGCTGCTGCTCCATGTACAAAAACAACATGTCTGCCCTCTCCATGGATCTCATAGTAGGTTTCAATATCATTTGTCTGAACACGGGACATACCACACTAGAAGCACTTCTAACGAATAAATAAATTGGAAAAATGACTGTGATGCTGAAGTCGGGTCAACCACACATAACTAGGGTTAATTGTAGTTTCTCAGGATTAGAAAGTTATCCGTAACATTGAACTAGGTATAAAATGCTCACAAGGCTCGGTATTCGCCATGAGTCCATCGTACTTATTCAAAACAGTCACTGTGGGTGGAGGGGCAGTGGGCAAGACCTCGATTATTCTGCGTTATACAACGGGGAAGTTCCGCGAATATTATTCACCTACACTGGGAGCAGATTTCGCCATCAAGAAAATGGAACTCGATGGCAACAGGGTTAAACTTCAGATTTGGGATATGGGGTCCCAGGATTTCCTAGGAAACGTTCGAGCGGGATTCTATCCAGGGTCAAAAGGCGTGCTCTTCATGTTTGATGTAACCTCCCGAGAGAGTTTTGAGGAATTGACCAAATGGAAAAGGGAAGTTGACTTACACCTCAAAGGATACGAATGTCTTGTCATAGCCAATAAGACAGATCTTAAGGATGAGCGAGTTGTGTCGAAAGCGGAAGGTAAGAAGGTTGCGAAACGCTTCGATGGAGTCTATCTCGAAGCCTCGGTGAAGCTAAATAAGAACGTGGACGACATCTTCAGTAAAATGGCCGAGATGGTCCTCGAAGCACGATAATGCTCATGACAACTAGGGACCGACTGGTTCACAAGTCTTATTAGTGATACAACGTTAGAACTAGGGACCGACTATTACTCTAGTCCGGTACTTGACGTGATGTAAACTTGATTGCAGACGTAGATGTAGACGCAAATGTAGAAGCGAGACAGGATAATATCGGACCATCGGGATGGATGACTATCTCTAATGTGAGCTGGACACCCAGCAAGCTGATGATAGAGTGGTATACCATCTTAACTGGTATGTGGAATGCTCCTGTCTTCTAGGTGTATTTGGAGGACTGTCAATATTGACAAGAACTGATCCAGAGGATCTTGATAAAGTGTTCAAGGCGCTTGGTCATATTACTAGAAGGCGCATACTACGGCTTTTGGCACAGGGTCCAAGATACCCATACGAGCTTAGCAAGCTTCTGGAAACAAATAGACGAGTAGTGCTAAAGCACCTAGATGCACTTCAGGAAGCAGCTCTGGTAGAACGTGAAATGGGTGAGAGCGACCTTGGTCCGGACAGGATTTACTACCGCCTTAAAGCAAACTTCGGTCTGTCCACTACAATACTGCCAAACGCCTTTGTGATGAGAGTAACTCATAAGCAGCATTCTGCGGCAATAGCACCGCGTCCGCGCTTTTTCACCCAAGATACAGATTCTGATGTGAAGGCCGTGCGTAGACTGCTTAGGGAGTTGGACAAGACACACAAGCAACTGGGCGCAATTGATGAAGAAAGAATGCGCCTTGCTTCTGTTCGTGCGGACATAATCCGACACATTGAGGGCATAATGAATGAGTGGAATTGGGATCAAGAGAGCTGCCAGCGCGTAAGATCTCTTATAGACCCAGTTCGTATGGGCATTCCTGTTGAAGCTGTGACTGGAAAGGACCTGTGGTCAGAGTCGATTCGCGAAGCTCTGAACTTGTTTGAGAAGATGTCTAGTCTACCAATGAAACCAAGGGCTCCTGAGAAAAAGGATGACCAAACAGAGAAGGATGTACCAATAGAGTTCGAGTGAGTTGTTTTGTCCACACTCAGCCCAGTTCATAACCCAAGCTGCTTCTTTATGATAGCTAGAAGATTCTTTCCGGAGAATGGCTTGATTATGTATTCGTCAGCCCCAACTAGCCGCCCTCTTTCAACATCTTGACTAAGACCCTTAGCTGTGAACATGAGAATACGAACATCCTTGAAGTTAGGATCACTCCTTAGCTCCGCACACACCTCGAAACCATCCTTTCTGGGAAGCAGGATGTCCAATAGAATAAGGTCCGGTTTCTCTGCCCGCGCAACCTCAAGAGCCTCTACCCCATCATAGGCCAAGAAAACTTCAAAATCGTGGGGGTCGAGGAATGCCTGAACAAGCTGAGTTGTGATGCGCTCGTCATCGACAATGAGGATCTTCTTCCTATTCGGCATTCTCTAACACCCCAAGCATTTCGCTCTACTTCACTCTTATCTTCATCATCTATATACCAATTTGGGTACATAGTCAGTGTACATTTCTATCGGTTCCAGCAGCTTTATCGATCTTTAGTTTCTGATTGGAATAGCTCCATCATTATAGCATCCACGTATTCTCCGTCAATGTAGAACTGCTGATGTGCGGTCCCATACTCAACGAAACCCAGTTTCAAGTATACTTTCTTGGCGCGCTCATTGAAAGAATGAACCCCTAGCTCTAACCGTCTTAGATTGATGTGCTTCCAACAGAAATCGATAAGCAGCTCCATCGCTTCTGTACCATATCCCTTACTCCAGTTCTCAGGCTTGTGGATTGCTATACCTAGTCGCCCATTTCTTGCGATCCAATCGATACCATGTATCGCCAAGGTACCCAGGAATGCATCATCAGATAGACGTTCAATCGCGAATGCAAACATCTTCTGACGTTTCATGTCATCTTGCACGGACTGAAGCCAATCTGCTTCCGATTGCCTGCTGTGCGGGATTACACCTCCAAGGAATCGCCTCATTTCAGGATTGTTCCAGTTCTCTACTAGGTGATCTAGGTGTTTCTCTTCGAGCACAACAAGCCGTACTAGGTTGCCTTCAAACATGGGTTTCACTTAGCGTAACTGTGCTATCCGGTAGATATGATTGTTTCCACATACATTCTAGGGGCGCATTCAAGCATCTGGACCAGGGTAAACAGCATAAACTCAGCAATGTCTAACGCTTAGTTTCTACTCCCAAATGCACGATTCACTATTGCAGCTCACCTCTTACTTGAACTCCTAGATCCTACATTCATTCAAACATTTGTCATAGGTATTTTTCACTGAGCGGTATTGTATTAAGCATGCTTCGATATAAATCACCATTCATTATCATATTATTATTGGCCTTTGTGCGGTGCATATAGTTCCATTTCGAGGCAGTTATCCTAAACCAGCATCTGCCTTTTTTCATTCCAACAATGGTAACACTTCTTGCAGGGAACGCAATTTGTGATCAATCAACGATGCTTTCGTCTGCCAACTGAGAGTGACCATTGTACTCCACATACCCAGAA
>DAOWNS010000299.1 GCA_030642465.1 Candidatus Thorarchaeota archaeon
ACGAGGGTTTCTTTTCCAATCAACTTGTAACACTGGATCCATTTTCGAATGATACTGACTCCGATGGCATCACGGACCATGATGAGGTCTTGCTCTGGACTGCAAGGGCATCAGACTCGGGCAACCCAGAACATGGCCCCCTAGGTGATTTTGACAACGATGGTATTAAGAACATCTTCGACTATGATAGTGATTCGGATGGAATCTATGACGGATTCGAGGTGTTTGATTATCAAGACCCATCGTTGAGCTGGTATCCCTTAGGGACAGATCCATTCGACTCGGACCAGAATCTTGATGGTATCATTGACGGTATCTTCACGGACTATGATGGCGATGGGCTTGCAGATAACACTGAATTGACTGCGTTCATTCCAGGTTATACCTACGTTGCACTAGGCGATGAGAATACCACCTTCGGCCACAACGCTCACATCTTGAACCATACAATTTGCGTCTTAGAGGATACTGATGGGGACGGATACAACGATGGCTGGGAGGTTTCATTCGGCTCAGATCCACTGAACCCATACAACTTCCCGCAGACTATCAGCTTCGAACCGATAGACCTTAGTGGGTTCATTGTAAGCCTCGCCACGTCCTCAAACATTCAGAATTTAATGTTCAGCCGAGAGGAGGCGCAGATTGACTTTGATGTGTCAGGACCCGATGGAACACTTGGTTTCTGCAACATCACCATTCCTCTGGACCTGCTATATGCTCCCGAGGGAGAATGGCAGGTTCTCATCGATGGTGCGGCCGTGGACTATTCTGAAGCTTCTAATAAAACAGTGACATGGATCCACTTCTCTTACGAGCACAGCGAGCATCATATCACAATTAGAGGAACACTGGCATTACGACTAGAAGGAGGATTTGATCCCCTGATGATTGGTGCCCTCGTTGCCCTAATAGGAGTGGTTGTAGTAGTAATCGTCATAACTCAGAAAAGAAAGAAGACCTGAATTTGAGAGGGGGATTCGTCCCCTAGGATTCTGAAATGAAAGTTTTGAATCTTCAAAAACAAGTGAAACGAGCTGGACGTCCTTCAACCACCAGCTCTATTTCATTCGGGTTGTTTCATGCTCTTGACCCATTCGTAGACAGGGGCACAAAGCTCTTTCATGCGCTCTTTCTCTGGGTTCATTAAGCCAGATTCTCGACTGGTAGCTGGCTCTTTGAATGCAGTTGGTAAAGGTTAATAGACAATACCGTGAATTTGGATTTGATACAAATGTTATTTACGGCGGTCGTTACTCGTGAGGAGAAGTTCTACGTAGCTTTTGCTCCAGATGTAGATGTGGCAAGTCAAGGAGAAACAATAGAAAAGGCCCTTGTCAATCTAAAGGAAGCCCTTGAACTATATTTCGAGGATGACGACGCAATTCGACCTCCACTCACTGAGAAGCCAATCATTACATTGGTCGAGGCATCACCTTGAAAGCACCTGTTCTCTCAGGCAAGGAAATGATCAAGTATCTTTCAAAGTGTGGATTCAAGATTGTGGGCCGGAAAGGTTCGCATGTACGAATGAAGAAGCTTGTTGAACCTAGAAACATTGTAGTGATTGTCCCAGACCATAAGGAATTGGCACAGGGTACAGTGCGTGCAATCCTGCGACAGGCGGGCATTGCATTTGACGATTTTGTTAACGCGTGGCAAAAGTAATCCCCTCGAAGAATAGAATCAGAGCTGGCAATCAAATGACTACCAACTCCTGAATTGCTGTTTACTTCATGGTCTTGACCCTTTCATAAACAGGTGCACAAAGTTCCTTCATGCGCTCCTTCTCTGGGCTATTTGGATCTGGTTTCCAATCACGTACAAGTCTGCATTGCTCAAGGAATGCAAGATGCTCAGGAGCATCCTCAGTCCACTTTACTTATCCAGTTCTTGCCAGAACTCCTCAGGAGGGTGCTTCATCTCCTTGTCGATGGAGATGTCATGCCAGCAGAAATCACAAATCTCATCACCTTGCATCAGGGTCCTTGTTCTAGTAAGGCGGAAGTTCTTGCCAATGTATTTTGCAGCAAGGAAGTCATAGTGGCATGCTACTGCATAGCCCAACTCAGGGTCTCCAAACTCTCTGAGGATTTCAAACCACATGCATCTTGTAGTTTTAGAACCGATGACTCCATTCCTTGTGAGAAATCCTGTTCCTGTATGTGTAGCGGAATCTGTGCTGGTGCTTTCCTTGTAAAAGTCTTCAACACAGGTGATGGACTCATCCAGTTTGCTGGTCAGGCGGGTCCTATGGTCAACGTATCTCTTGTAGAGCTCAAGCGCCTTATCTCGCGGACCAATGGCTACAAGAGTTTCTGCTAGGAGATACGTAGGAATCAGATTCGAACTGATGAAATCCCAATACCGGACAGATATCTTCCCATCCTTCGCTGATTGGATGCTGTCCCCATACTTCAACAGGAATAGACTGACTGACCTCAGTCGCCTAAACACCTCAGGATAGGTGCTAATGTTCTTGGGAGTGTACTCAAAGGGAACATCTTCCACAGATGTGTCTTCAAATTCGGACAACCTATCTGTCAGTCGATCTATCAGTTCTGGAAGAATGTCTGGAGATTCTTTGGATAGGAAGTCGATGAACATGTCCAAGTCTTTGCTTGGTCTATTGAGAATGGACTGTAAATCCACCTCAACCCTAGACTCTGGGTCATATTTCGTTTCATGTCGGGTTTCTACTATTTCGTACAAGGTTCATCACTCCACAACTGTAAACTGTGGTTTCAAATGTGTTGTCTATTCATTTCACAAGGG
>DAOWNS010000170.1 GCA_030642465.1 Candidatus Thorarchaeota archaeon
ATCTCTACGGTGTACTGGTGGCCGCACTCGCATTCCAGAACGTGTGTCCAGCGTTTGGGAACGGGAACGGTGAACTCAGCAATATGGTCCGAAAGGCTCTCCCTAATCCCAGCAATCAGCTTGACATAGGTTCCTGCTAGTTGTTTCATCTCTTCAGGGAAATCCAGATCCGAGAGGAAGAATTGGAAAGCATTCTTGCATTTCGGACAAGCTGACAGGATAACATGTGTCTTGTCGCCGCAGTTCGGGCATTCAATCTCCAGAGATGTAACATTCGGTGCTAGGGGCACATCTGGTGTGAGTTCGTTGGGGTGCCCACACGCGCAACAGTAGAAAAGGAAGGGAAACTTCGGCATAGTCACACCTTATTGAATCTCTGTTGACCCTGAATGCTCAATGTGCTAAAAGTATACCTCATGCCTCTTTCAGAATGCTATATCAGGCGTTGTGCAGACTCCTTACCTATGAATGGACACAAGAACCTAGAGTTGAATCAAGCTCTTGAGCTCCTTCAAGCAAGTGACTCTGAGGGATCATTGTTCTTCAAGCGTTCAGGCAAAGCGTGGCCGCTCTTTGGCTCCCTTCTTGCTATTGCGCTGTTTCCTCTGTGGGTACTGCACACCGGTTTGGACGGTATCATGGTACCCATCTTGGTTGGGCTTTACATACTTATCGTGTTAGCTTCAACGAAAGCCTACTTCGTTGACATCAAATTTCTGGATAGCGAGGACCAAATTCATTTCCATTATAGGCGACCAGCTGCCGTGTGGCCCTTATTGGTTGATGCGCTACTTGGGGCATCCATTGTTTGCGCGACTCTCTGGTTCATTCTGTTGAATGCATTTCCTCACAATCCGGAGATAGCTTTGACCATTCCCTTCCTCGCGCTATTGATCAACGTGCTCCTTGTGCCTGTAGTCCCCCTCATGGCGAGGGATTCCTCAATTGACGTATTCAAGACATCCGTTCACGTGGTTCTCTCCAAGGATGGCAATGTGATAGCAAAACCAACCCTGAATGCTCATCCCCTAGAGCGGCGGTGGGTGCAGAAATCTGAGGATGAAAAGTTTCTTTTCTCCATTGCTGAGAGAGTTCTTGCTCTGTTCAGCACAGCTGAATAGTCGAGCGTTCTCTCATTAGCTGATTCATCCCGCTTCTTTGTGATAAAATTCCGCGTCGTCTGCGGGCAATTCTACAGCTTAGTCACATTCTTGGCGACAAGAATGCCGCCCCAACCAGCAGGTCCGCTCCGAATCTTCACAGTTTCCCCAATCTCTAATGTATCATATTCAGTGTCAGCGCCAATCTTGAATTTGAGATGTTTCCCATCAGTTGTGTTGATGTCGATGTAGCCGTACTTTTGAAGGGTAGTTCCCAAATTGCTCAGTTGCGTTGAAACTATCATCCCATTGAATTCATGCATTGTTATTACCTGAGTAATGGTAATTTGCAAACTACCTTAACTGCTGCTATTGAGTAGCTTTTATGCAAACGTCGGGCTATTCAAACCGTTTTCCATGGATACCCTTGTCAAGTCTGGTGATAACGAACCTTCTCAGTCGATCTCTCTCAATTCCTCACGGTTGCGAATAGCTGCTGTAAAGTAGAAGTTGTCTGAACAATTCCTTTGTGGGCTTTATATAGACCAATACGACATTGACCTCTGAGGAATATGACACACCTGTGAAGGGTCCTTAAGGAGTAGTCCAGTGCCGTTTTCTGGACGTACTAGACTTCGGTGTTTAACTTTGTACAACAGACAATGAACGGTACCTGAATGTGTTTTCCACGTACCAATCAAGGTAGCGATTCAACGCGATTCTAGCCGGTTCATCTTTTTCAAAGTCCCTTAGGTATTTGGCTGGAACTCCAGCGTAGATCTTGTAAGGTTCAGTCTTAGTTTTTGGATGCAGCATTGCCGAGTTGGCTATCAGAACCCCTTCAGCCACTTTGCTTCCCACCATCAATACAGCTCCTATCCCGATTCCAGCATAGTCTCCGATGCTCTCTGAATGGATGGTAGCATTATGTCCTATGTTCACGCGTTTGCCAACTCTGGTCACGAACACATCATCGGAGTGTATAATCACGCCGTCCTGAACATTTGATTCGTCATCAATCTCTATTCGGCCCCTATCTCCCCTTATGGAGGCATGAGGAGCTACGAAGACTCTCTCTCCGATCTTAACATTTCCAATAACACTTGCCTGAGGATGGATGTAAGCGCTATCTGCTATCTCAGGCACGAAATTTCCAAGTGCGTAAACAGTCATCTATCTTCACTCCTTTCGAAGAAGGCCCACGTAGAGATTTTGTGGTCCAAACGTTCTATCTAGGGTCCAGCCTGCTTGCTGCGCCAGCCTATTCATATCTTTGGGGCTCGCCAGCAGGAGTTCCCACCAGTCTTCTATCTCATCTTTGTATTTCAGTCTGATTCTGACCAACCCCACTGGGCGTTGTCGTTCCCTGTTCCATTCATGATACTTCAGGTGTGCAGGATCATCAGTGGCTTCGGGGTCTCTGGACGATGCTAGAATAATGGCATCTGGGGTTGTAATTCGGTGGAGGTCTTTCAGCATCTTGATGATTCTCGGTTCCTCCCCTAAGATTCCAAAATTGTTGCCGAATAATAGTACAGTGTCAAATATATTGGGTTCGAATTTTATATTCTCTGCGGACATTACATGAGTGTCAACCAATCCTTGACTTCTACAGACTTCAACAGCACCCGGTGATATGTCGACTCCAACTGTGGCGTAACCATGTTCCCTTAGGTAGAGCATCACTCTTCCTGCTCCACAGCCAATATCCAAGACACTCCCTTTAGCGTGTGCAATCGCTTCACGCTCTCCTTCTGGCCACTCAGGAAACGGATTCAGATAGGTCCGACCTAGGTCGTCGAGCACATTGCCGTCGTCGCGCTCGATGGAATACTTCGCATCCTCACCCGCAAGCGCGTCTTTCATGATTTTTCCAAATAGGTCCACCATGGGGCATGACGACGCAGCCTCACGGAAAAGTGGTTCGGTTGAGTTCGAATCTTCTTATCATAGCATTCCCAAGGATTATATCAAACGACTGTTAATACTAGATGTTTGTGCTGAAGGGAGGAATGCCATCGTGAGCGATGAGAAATCTTCTGTAAATGCCGATTCTCAACCCCTGCTACGAGTTTCAGTCTACGGCGGTAAGAAGCAAGAGGTCTTTGAATCGATAGAGCGTCATCTCGGCGTGAACGAGGAAGCCGAACTTTATCACACTTGGGTCAATGTATCCGCGATGAAACGACTTGCATTCCTCTTCCAGGGTGGAGTGGAGAGCGCAGGTGGCATAGTTGAGATTGTATGCATGTTCGCTGTTCTTATCCTGTTCCTTGCATTGTTCGCTTTTTGGCAGCTCGTAATAGCCATGATTGTGCTTATAGTCATGGCATTGTTCAGTGGAGGGGCCGCTCTAAAGTATCTCAGAGGCACATTCCTCTCCGTTCCACTTGACGGTGTCGATCTCGATGCAGTGGCGCAACTCACAAAGGAGCAGGTGATTGCAGGAAGGTTCGTGAAAGTGGCCATCGATAACGCTGAGAAGAACATCGGCCCAATCGCGATAGCATCTTCGAAGGCCACGCGGCTCTTCAAAACGGGGATTCACATCGCGCTGCTAACCGCTACACTGTTTCTTGTGCTTGAGGTTGTCTTTCGTTTCCTTGCGACACAGTGGGCATTTGATGCAGTGATCTTTTTGGTCTTTGGCTGGGCGTTCTTTTTCGGCATAGCTCTGATGGATGGTGGCGTAGTACTACGCTACCAGCTTAGTAAGAAGCTAGGCAGCCAGACCTGACTAGCGGTTAGATGACAGTAAAAACGATGGACCAGAATTCTCTTTCAGAAACACCTGTACGGAGTTCTTTCAGTTCGCCCTTTATCCGATCGAACGAATCCAGCGACTGCTTCTTCTTATGCTCTAGATGCGTGGTCTTCACACGTCTTGTGATTTCCGCAGCCTGTTCTGGTGTAGCTTTCACTCCTCCCATCCTCAAGAGGTATTCTACAAAGTGCCTACCCACAAATTTGCCTAGATGGAATTCTCTCCTTCGCCCGACGCGGATTGGATTGATGGGCTCATACGTCATTGAATGAGTCAATTGTCCGTGAGAGTGGATTCCACTGGAGTGCCTGAACGCGTTGTCGCCTACGATTGCCTTGTGTAATGGTAAGGGAACTACAAAATGGCGCTCAACAAGCTCGCATAGCTGATAGAGGCTCTCTGTATTGATTCCTGTGTCTACGCCGTGCAGCTCCTCAAGAGCCATCACGACTTCTTCAAATGCCGCGTTTCCCGCTCTTTCACCATATCCATTAACGCAAACGTGAGGATAGGTTGCTCCCTCCTCGACAGCCACCAGAGTGTTTGCATTCGCGAGGCCAAAATCGTCATGGCAGTGAACAGCTATTGGAACTTTGTACTTGCTCTTGGTCCACAATCGTGACTTAATC
>DAOWNS010000339.1 GCA_030642465.1 Candidatus Thorarchaeota archaeon
AAGAGGTATGTCTGGTCGAAGCCATGGAATCATTCCGATATGGTCTTGGTGGGAGTGCGTTATCAGAACGGCATCGACTGCTGGTCCTTTTCCACCGCTGAGGAGGGGATGGTTAGGGTCAACGTGCTTCAAGTAGTCCTCACGATAAAGCCCTTTGATTCTGGGGATTTGACCAAAACTCACGAGTTCGTCAATCATGTTCAGCTTTCGCGGATTTAGAAAACTGTCGAAAAACTTCTTTTGAATCTGAAAGCTCTTTCCGAAATCGAGGAATATTTGTGTATCCTGATCCTTTAGCAGGATCTTGTTTCCACCAATTTCTTTCACTCCGCCATAGAATGTAAGCTCTACCACCGCACAGACCTCTCACACAAGTGATGTGATAAACGGTTAGTCAGGTCGCATAAAAGGTCACCTTTCAGTCAGCCATGAACTGACGTAGGTTCTCCATGTCTTCTTTCCTGACGCCCTCAATCACAATAGGTGAGATTGAGATATTGCCGCGCTCCATGACCTCAAGGGCATCGCCGGAAACCCGTGATTCAACCTCGCCGCCACAAATCCAGTAATACGAACTACCGTAAGGGTCGGTTCTCTCTTCCAAGCGAAGAGGAACTGCAACTGCTGTAGGCTCTGAAATGACCAGCCTACTCTCCTTGAGAAGTTTCATGGGGAAGTTGACATTCAGTGCACTTATCCTCTGGGGTAGGCCTTTTTTGAGCACTCGTTCAATGATGCCTTTTGTGATGGTGCAAATTCGCTCCAAGTCAATGTCATTCTTCATGTTAGCGAACCAGTATTCTGGGCCAGCAACCATGGAAACTGCAACCGCTGGATATCCCTGAAAAGCGGCCTCAAGCACCGCTCCGACCGTTCCACTTGTCAGCATACGATGATACCCGAGATTGGCACCAGCATTTATCCCGGAAACGAACAGATCCACCTTCTCAATCTTGGATAGGGCGATTACGACAGAGTCCGCTGGAAGCCCATCATGGACAATGAGCTTGTAGTTATCGGAATCAGTGCGCTCAATAATCCTAATTGGCCTGTCCAGCGTTAGAGCCTTGCCTGTTCCGCTGCGCTGGCCATCAGGGATAATCACGGTCAGGTTCGCGACGCTGGCCAAGGCTTCCGCTAGATTGAGCAGACCCATACTCTGCGGGCCATCGTCATTCATGAGGCAAATTGTCTGCAAATGCTAGTTCTCCTGTTCCTTGGGTGGATACAACAGCATATATCCCCGTAGATAAGGCTTGAGAAACCTCCAATGGATAGACAGCCACCACCTGCAAGTTCCCATTTACATGGTCCTAATTGCTCTCGCCAAGCACTGCAAGCAACAAATAAAAGAAATGGGAAAGAGCCAATCGTGAATCGCAGAAACCTGAGGGAGCATCAATGAGGAAATCTACTTGCCTCTTCATCTTCATTTTGGCTATGATTTCATTTCCCGTCCCCACCATGGCAAAGCAAGATGTTTCTGCAGGAAATCCAATTGCTTTGGGTTCACATGAGCTATTGATGGATCCTATCACTTGGGAAGCCTTCAGCCTTCAATGCGACGAGGGTGAAACCCTTAGTGGTAGCTTTGTTGTAACGCAGGATGGAACCCTGTTCATTGGTGATGAAACAAGGTACGAATATTGGTTACTCGAGGGTATTGACTTCTTCATCTGCAATGCTGCCAGCTACGAAGCATGGGTAGATGGTAATGAAGCCGACTACCTTTTCATTCGCGAGAATGTTTCTGAGCTCGACTGGAGTGTAGATATCCCATCTTCAGGGGAATGGTATATTGTCTATTGGAACGATACAATCTTCATGAAGAGTCTAGAGGGTAACTTCTATCGGGACAGTGACTTATCAACTCCGATTGTTGCAGCAACATTGGTTGTAGGTGCCATCGGACTAATCCTTTTACTAGGTATCATAGTCAAGGGCGGACGCTCTTGAAAGAAAACCTTGATCGAGTGCGACCTATGCTACCAAAAAGGGGGGAGTTGCTGCGGCCTTTTGAGCCACAGCAATTGATTCTACTCGACCTCTTCAGTTGGACTCTCGTCTGCTTTCTCCTCTGAGGCAACAGGCGGTTGGCTTTCATCAGATGGTAGGAATTCATCGATGAAATCGAATGTCGCCCTTCCAAGAACTCCTCCAAAACCACCAAGAAGTGCACCGACAAGGACACTGATTATTATGATCAGTACTCCAAGACCTTCCAGCCCAAGAAGGGCA
>DAOWNS010000075.1 GCA_030642465.1 Candidatus Thorarchaeota archaeon
GTAGGGGGGATTCGAATCATTGATTCTAAGACCCTTGCCTTGTCGAATGTTGAAGATGCGCTGGAAGTTGTAGACACGTTCGCTCATCTGAACCAAATCATCACCGGAAACTTTTCTCCCAGTCATGGCTGTGAAGAATCTAGCGTAGAATGCTACATGGCCCGGAACCTTCGCGGGCTCATCGGTATCGGAGTTGTCAGCTGGCACAACGTCGTTCCAAGGCAGCTTACAAAGACCATTCAAACCGAACCAAGTCCTCCACATTGGGAAGTAATGAAGTGCTTCTGCTTTATCTTCAAATGTTGGCATGTAATTGTGAACTTGATCGAGAAATATCAACCATGCTTCGTCGTGTTGTGGCCCCTTCAGCGTGAATCCATAACCGCCTTGCTGGGCAAGGCTCTCTTTGGTCACATACTCTGAATACTCGAGACCCTTGTGTTCCATTCCTATATCCTGCATGACCTTCGTATCAACACCAAACTCCTTCCCAAAGTAGCCCTTGAGATAGCGAGTTCCTTTGCCGAAATGCTTGCCACCGAAGCCCTTGCCTGTGGCCATCTCGTGTAGGATTGCAAGTACGTCATCCACTGCGCCCCAGTTCAGCTTGTGGCCTCCCGTGGCCTTTTCGTCAATGTAGCCCTCCTCAAAGAGCTCCATAACAAAGGCCATAGTTGTACCGAAGCTGATTGTGTCAATTCCATAAGCGTCAGCGTAGAAGTTAATTTCCGCAACATAGTGTGGGTCAAAAACTGCAATGTTGGAACCGCACCCTGCGATGGTTTCGTACTCGGGACCGTCAACAACAACTTTCTTGCCCTTGAATGGGCCCGTCTTGGGAACGAATCCCACAATGCAATGCGAGCAGTTGATTGCGCACGGTCTCCAACAGCCATCCCAACCCTTGCCAACATCGCTGAATGTCTTCTCCCAGACATCTCCGAATAGAGCCTTGGCCTCGGGGTCGCTTCCGGTTCTAAAGTTGCGGGTTGGTAGAAGGTCGAACTCGTCCATAATTGAAGGTAAGTGAGCAGTTCCAACAACCCTCATTCTGTTTTGCTTAGGATCTAAATTGAGAATCTCCTTTGAGTGGTCTCGGCCTACCTGCTTGACACCCTCCTTGTCGTCAGGAGCGTTCATGTCTAGAGTGATCTTGCTAACTTTGGCAACAAGTGCCTTGACCTTTTTGTTCCTGAAAACCGTACCAATCCCGCCTCGGCCTGCTTGCTTGTATCGGGGTAGGTTCCGCCTCATGTCCCACCATGAAAAATTCAGACATCCCATGTATGCGTGCTCTGCAGCGGGACCGGATGTAACAACTGACAAGTCCTTTCCTTCCTTCTCCGTGTGGCGTTCGGTGAGGACCCTTGTGATTTCATAGGCAGTATCGGGCAGGTCAGAAGCATCGTGAATTTCTATCTTGCCGTTATCCCCATCAATGTAGATGTAGATATCTTTCTTTGCTTTCCCCTGTATCTCAAGAGCATCGAAGCCAGCCATCTTGAGGTTCGGACCAAAGTAGCCCCCCACGTTGCTATCTATAGGAATGCCTGTCATTGGTGAAATTGAAGTGACAATTGACTTTCCTGCACCTGGATACTGAGTGACTCCACCCAGCGGTCCAGTGGCGATGCAGATTTCATTCTCGGGATCATCCCATTTCACAACCCGGTCCTTCGGAAGTCCGTTCCACATCAGCCAGAGATCGAAGCCCTTTCCGCCTGTGAAAATCTTCTTCATCTTCTCATCAACCGGCTTGATTTTGATTGTATTATCACTGACGTTGATGTAGAGGGTTTGGTTCGCGTAGCCGCGGCTTAGCTTCGGTATCTTGTATTCAAATTCCTTCAAGGTCATCTTGCACACCATTCGGAGTAGATAGCACTTCAGACTGAGTTCACAGTTTGCGCTAATCGCGGTTTGCCCCATGGCTCCCATTTGAGTCTTGCCTTTGGACTTCAGATAGGCTGCGAAGTTACTATTCTCTAGCTGCTTTCAGGTAGCCTCTGCCTAGTTGACTTTCATCGCTGCAATTCAAGAATTACGGCACAGTTTCTAATCAACACGGAATAATGCTCAGATACAGACATTCTAGCTTGGAATCTTTTGAATTCAATCATTACCAGTCGAAAAGTGTTCCAAAGCGATTCCGGCAACATTATTACAAAGTGTAACATCGCTGCAATGAACTGATGATGCTAAACATCGACCCAGTCATGTCCTCGTCTCTCTCAATCGCACATTACATGTCCGTGCAGTTGAAACGCTGGGTGATGGCGTCATCTGTCAAAAAGGAATGATGAATGGTGACTACCGAACAGGAAACCAAGCCAAAAGCAGCACAAAGAAAAGGACGCAAGTCAACAAGTGCGCTGGTTGTGGGCGGCGGAGTAGCTGGAATGCAGGCCGCTTTGGATATTGCGAGTCAAGGTTTCAAAGTTCATCTCCTTGAGAAGTCTTCGTCCATTGGCGGACGTATGGCTATGATAGACAAGACCTTTCCTACGCTGGATTGCTCCGCATGTATTCTCACTCCGCGTCTCAGCGAAGTGTCGCGCAACTCAGATATCAAAATGCACACTTATTCCGAGATCAAGTCGGTCGATCAGGATGATGGGAACTTCAAAGTTAAGATTCACAAGAGAGCCAGATATGTAGACGAAGACAAATGCTCTGGGTGTGCGGACTGCGTAACGGTTTGTCCGGTGGAGGTACCGAATGAGTTCGATCAGAATCTGGGTTTCAGGAAGGCAATTTATGTTCCCTTCCCGCAAGCGACTCCAAACGTGTACACCGTCGATAAGAGAGGTGAGCCTGCTTGCAGAGCAACGTGTCCAGCAGAGGTAAATGCGCAGGGCTTCATTGCCATGATGCGACACGGGCGCTTTGAAGAGGGTTTGGAGATCGTAAGGCGCACAATTCCATTTGCTGGAGTGCTGGGCCGAGTCTGCATCAGTTTCTGTGAAGCCGAATGTGAGAGAGGAATGCTCGACCACAGTCTTAGCATCAGGAACCTACATCGATTCCTTGCAGACTATGAAATTGACCAAGGAACTGCGAAACCAGTAACGCCAAACATTACCAAGAAGGAGCGCGTCGCGGTTGTAGGTGGTGGTCCGGCTGGGATATCCTGTGCCTACCAATTGGCCATGATGGGTTATCCAGTTACGATTTTCGAATCGAAACCCAAACTTGGCGGTCTTCTTAGGTATTCAATTCCTGAGTACCGGTTACCAAGGGACATACTAGACATTGAAATTCAGAGAGTTATTGACTTGGGCGTTAAAGTGCGAGCCAATACACACGTTAAGTCAATTAAGGGTCTTTTAGAGAAAAACTTCAAGGCAGTCTTTGTAGGAACGGGCGCGTCTCAGAGCAACAAGATTGGAGTCCCACACGAGGATGCTGAAGGTGTATACCATGCGATTGACTTCCTTGAGAGAGCGTCTACTGGCCAAGAAATCGCTTTGGGCGAGCGAGTAGCAGTGATAGGTGGTGGCGATGCAGCTGTTGATTCGGCAAGAGTTGCCAAGCGTCTGGGTGCGAAGGATGTTACACTAATTTATCGTCGGTCTCATGTCGAGATTCCAGCAATTCCTGGTGAAGTAGAAGATGCAAAAGAAGAGGGCATCAAGTTCATGCTGCTAACAAACCCCATTGAGATTCTTACAGCAACGAACCATGTGGCAGGTGTCAGATGCGTTAAGATGCGACTTGGCGAACCAGACCACTCAGGCAGACGTCGGCCGGTGCCAATCCCGAACTCAGAATTCACAATGGCTATTGACAGCATGATAATCGCGGTTGGTCAATCTGCTGATCTCAAAGGCGTGCAGAACGAGTGTGATTGCTCTGAATGGTCAACTGTTAATGCTGATCCAGTAACTCTTGCAACAAATATCCCCGGAGTCTTTGCAGGAGGCGATGTTGTCACTGGGCCTCTAACAGTAGTCAAGGCTGTTGGCCATGGCAGGCAAGCTGCGATATCTATTGACCGATTCGTCAACGGAGTTGATCTGGCCGAAGGTAGACACAAGCAACTGCATCGAGTGCAATCATACGAAGTTGATAAGTCACACAAAGAACCTGAGGACCGAGCCGGAATGCCCAAGCAGAGCGTCGTCACTAGAACGCAAAACTTCAGCGAAGTAGAATTGGGATTCAGTGAGGCAACCGCAAGAGCAGAGGCTGAACGATGCTTGGAATGCGCTGTCTGCTGTGAGTGCCTGCAATGCGTTGCGGCATGCACTAGAGAGGCAATCGACCATAGCATGACAGATGAAGTCTTTGAACTTGAAGTTGGAGCGATAATCCTAGCCACTGGGTATAAGATGTTCGACGTTAGTGCATATCCGCAATTCGGGTATGGTAAGTATCAGAACGTTATTCATGCTATGGAGTACGAGCGTTTAATTAACGCAGCCGGGCCGACCGGAGGACATCTGATACGGCTTAGTGATGGAAAGATCCCGAACAGCATAGGATTCATTCAATGCGTTGGAGCACGAGACGTTCAGAAAGGTGTGCCCTACTGCTCGCGTGTATGTTGCATGTACGGAGTCAAAAACGCAGTTATGGCAAAAGAGCATCATCCGGAATCTAGCGTATCTGTCTATTATGCCGATATACGTGCCTTTGGAAAAGGCTTCGAAGAATTTTACGAAATGGCCAAGACACGGTTCGGCGTTAAGTTCATGCGGGGCCGAGTTGCAGAAGTCATGGAGGACAAGAACACTGGAAATCTCACGGTTCGAGTTGAGGATACTGAAACCGGAGAGCTGCATAATATTGAGCATGACTTGATCGTAATCAGTCCAGGTATCCAGCCTCCTGAAGGTCTTGAGGACCTCGCAGTTGAGCTGAACATGAGTCTGTCCGATGAGGGCTATGTGGATATCGCTGACAAGGTCATCACACCAGTGGACACATTTGTCCCTGGGGTGTTTGTGTGTGGATGCGCCGACGGCCCGAAAGACATCCCTGACTCTGTTTCAGCAGGAAGCGCCGCGGCAATGAGGGCTACGATTATTTTGGCGAATAATCAGAAGGTGAACTAGAAAGATGGATGAAGCGAAAACGGCTGCCAACACGCACGTGCCATCCTCAAGCTTTGCTAAGGAAATTGAAGCTGAGCCTGGTGGTGAGGACATTGCTAAGTGTATTCAGTGTGGCATGTGCACGGCCAGCTGCATGGTCGCTAGTGTCACAGATAAGTACCGGCCACGAAAGCTGATTCAGATGATCCTTCTGGGTTTGAGAGAGGAAGTCCTAAGCAGTGACCTTCCTTGGCTCTGTATGACTTGCCGGATGTGTGAAGAGCGTTGCCAAGAAGACGTTAACCTTGCTGAAATTTTCCATGCAGTTCGAGAGATAGCGGCGCGTGAGGGTCACATTCCACCGGCTTTCAAGAATGCCATAGACGTTGTCCTGAAAGACGGCTGGATGTTAGAGGATGCATATTCAGATTTCATCGAGGATGACAGAGATGACCTAGGCCTTGACACCGAGCTTTCTTGGAACAAAAAGTTCGTTGCTAAGCTGAAGAAGAAATACTTCAAAGGAGAGTCCACTAAATGAAGGAGTTTGCGCTATACGCCGGTTGTACCACGCCAGTAAGGCTTCCTGCCTATGAGGCGTCAGTAACGAAGGTTCTTGAGAAACTTGGTGTGAAGCTCATTCCAATGAAGGATGTCAACTGCTGTGGTGCTCAATATATTGAATCTGTGAGCCACACCGCGTTTGCCGCTATGAGCGGCCGCATTCTTGCAATAGCTGAAAGCATGGGTAGGGATATCTTGGCAATCTGTGGGGCTTGTTCTGGGTCCTTGAAGATAGTCAAGCATGAACTGGACAATGACGAGAAGCTCAGAGCAGAAGTTAATGCATTGCTGGAAGACGAAGGGCTCAAGTATACCGGGACCGTGGAAGTGAAGCATCTGCTACAGGTCTTCAGAGAAGACATCGGATATGATGCCATTAAGGCGGCCATTGTAAAGCCCTACAATGGAGTTCGTCTTGCAGCTCATTACGGTTGTCACGTTCTGCGCCCTCCCGAAATTGTTCATGTTGATGACCCGGAGAACCCAACAATAATTGACCGTATCGTCGAGATTGCTGGTGGTGTTGCAGTAGACTATACTGGTAAGACACGTTGCTGCGGAGGTCCCATGCTCGGCATAGATGAAGAACTTGCAGGCAAGATTGGTACTGACAAGATTGACAACATACGAGCTGCTAACGTGGACGGGATTATCACTGCGTGCGGCTTTTGTGATATACAGCTCACGCAGGTGCAATTCGGGGACGGTACAGAGGGCAAGGAGAGGATACCTGTTCTGCAACTTACACAGTTTCTAGGTACAGCCTTGGGCATAGACGCAGAAGCTCTGGGTATCTCTTTGAATAAGATCAGTCCTGAACACATTTTGGCGATGCAATAGGAGAGAAATCAATGGTTGAAACTACTGGGAATGCATTGATTGTGGGCGGTGGAGTGGCCGGCATGCAAGCTGCCCTTGATATCGCCGCTCAGGGATTTAGCGTGTACATTGTCGAGAGGTCCCCCTCAATCGGGGGCCGAATGGCCATGATCGACAAGACATTCCCGACATTGGACTGCTCAGCATGTATATTGACTCCTAAGCTGAGCGAGGTGTCCAGACATCCCAAAATCACAATATTGACGAACTCAGAGATTGGGAGTGTTTCTGGAAAAGCTGGAAAATACAAGGCCCGCATCCTCAAGAGGGCTCGGTATGTAGACGAGGAAAAATGCTCAGGTTGTGGCGATTGTGCCGCGGAATGTCCTGTAGAAGTGCCCAGTGAGTTCGACCAAGATCTTGGCTTCAGAAAAGCAATTTACGTTCCCTTTCCTCAAGCTACACCAAACGTTTACACTGTCGACATGGATGCCTGCATCAAGTGTAATAGATGCGTCAAGGTCTGTGAAAGAGAAGCAATCGATCTCGAGATGATAGACGAGATAATCGAGTTAGATGTGGGCGCCATAGTTGTTGCTACTGGAGCTCAGTTATTCGATGTTTCCCAGTATCCACGATTGGGTTACACTCAGTATGACAATGTTATCAACGCAATGGAATTCGAGCGTCTTATCAACGCGGCTGGGCCAACTGGAGGACATCTGATACGGCTCAGTGATGGAAAAGTTCCCAAGAGCATAGGATTCATTCAGTGCGTCGGAGCAAGAGATGTCACAAAGGGTGTACCGCATTGCTCAAGGATATGTTGCATGTATTCTATCAAAAACGCTGTTCTGGCAATGGAGCATAACCCTAATGCGGAAGTTTGGGTCTATTATGCTGATATACGTGCGTTTGGAAAGGGCTTCGAGGAATTCTACGAAATGGCTAGGGCACGGTTTGGTGTTCGGTTCCTACGGGGTCGTGTTGCAGAGGTTTTGCAGGGGACCCATAGTGGCAACCTTGTTGTGAAGGTAGAAGACACTGAAACCTCTGAAATTCGCCTGATAGAACACGAGATGGTCATTGTGAGTCCGGGGATGGTCCCCTCTGAAGGAATGAGCAAACTTGCTCGCAAGCTGGGCTTGCCTACGACGGATGATGGTTACATCGAGATTGAACACTCATTCTTCGGACCTGTTACCACAAAGGACTCTGGTGTATTCGTTTGTGGGATGGCGGATGGTCCCAAAGACATCCCAGACTCGGTTAGCGCGGGAAGTGCCGCTGCAATGAAAGCGACAATAGTACTGGCGAAGGGAGGAGAATGATATGACACAAAC
>DAOWNS010000091.1 GCA_030642465.1 Candidatus Thorarchaeota archaeon
CTCAGCGACATTTCCCGCGGAAAAAGTTAGTCGCAGCGGATCAAGTCGGAACAACACTCCTCCTTCAACATGCTCAGTAACAGTATTGGAGTCACCTGCTACAAGCCTATACCCTGGCTTGCGCATGATTCCTGTCGTTGGGTCTGTTTTGACTGCCACTGAACGGATTCTGTGGTCAAACTCCATTGTAGCTTCTGCGATAAGCTGTGCAAATTCACCCAGCCTCTCATGAAGCTGTAGTAGGGCAACATGTCCTACGATTTGAAAACCCGAGGGAATTGGAGCATTCTCTGGAAAACGATTACCAATCTTTTTTCTGAGGAACTCTCGATAACGCATGATATGTAAACTCTGAACTCATTAATTACTTAGCAATAGATGTTGCTTGGGAACTTCTCTTGCTGGCGCTCCTGAATCTTCTTTATTGCTTTGAAAAAGTCGTCCTGAGTAACACACCCTCTATCCTCACTGATCGCAAACATGCCAGCTTCTGTGCAGACTGCCTTGATGTCTGCTCCCGACATTTTGTCACTCAATGACAACAGTGGCTTATAGCTAAATTCGGATTCGATATTCATTCCATGAGTGTGAATGGTGAAAATCTTCTCTCTGCCCTTGTCATCAGGTAGCGGGAAATCAATAATCCGATCAAAGCGTCCAGGCCGGAGCAAGGCCGGATCCAGTATATCTGGTCTATTTGTGGCCCCAATCACAGCAACTTGTCCACGAGAAGCAAACCCGTCTAGCTCGCTAAGCAATTGCATGAGCGTGCGCTGCACTTCACGGTCTCCTGAAGTCGCTACATCAAGTCGGTGAGAGCCCACAGCATCCAATTCATCTATGAAAATTATTGCAGGAGCCTTATCTTTCGCGAGCAAGAATACCTCTCGTACTAATCTAGCACCTTCCCCTATGAACTTCTGGACTAATTCTGAACCAATCACACGTATGAAGGTAGCTGTGGTTTCATGTGCAACTGCCCTAGCAGCTAGAGTCTTTCCTGTGCCAGGGGGACCAGTGAGCAATACGCCACGAGGTGGATCAATGCCAACCTTCTCAAACAGTTCCGGTTTCAGAAGAGGTAGTTCAACGGTCCCCTTAAGATCATCAAGCTGCTTATCTAAGCCTCCAATATCTGAATACGAAACGTCAGGAGCCACTTCAATTTCCATGGCTCGAATCATTGGGTCTCGCGGGGGCGGAAGCTCCTGAGTTACAGCAAATGATCGCTGATTCAGAGCAACTCTCATACCTGGTGAAAGCCGGTTTCTTGAGATTGAGGATGCTACATGCACAACGAAGTTGGGTCCGGTAGAGCTTTTCACAACAGCCCTCCCATCGTCAAGCATCTCAACTACGGTTGCTGTAATGAGCGGGGACTGTCGGAGTTTCTCAAGCTCTGTTCTCAGGGTTTGAGTCTCTTTCTCCAGTCGGCTGCGCTCGGCATGCAGTATCTGCTTTTCTGTTTCAAGGGCACGGAGTCGACGTTCTAGGTGCCGAGAATAGGTTTCAGTGTAGGCTGAATCATCGATGCTGCTCTCTTTCTTTGCATCCGTAGTCCCTGGCAATGAAGGTCACCTTACGTCTTCATCGATTGTTCAGGATTTAAGGATTCCTTTGAAGAAGTACCTTTGGCGGTAGCTTCTAATCACAAATGAAAGCTTGAGCTGCAATCCTGTGTCGGGTCGGCAATGCTTATTTGTTGATACACAATGGAGTTACTTGAAGAGGGATATTCCGTGTCAAGCTGTGAGTTATGTGGTCGAAATATGAAAGGTGCTGGCCGAAATGTCACCATAGAAAGTGCTGATATGCTTGTATGTCCACAGTGTGCCGCCAAGTTTGGAGGACACACAAGAGATTCCACTTCAAGGAGAGTCCATTCAGCTCCGAAAAGACCATCATGGATCGGTGGCCCGTCTGAACCCTCAAGGGCACCCCCCACCTCAGCACCTCCACGGGTTGGGGTCAAACGAAGGCCAAAGCCCAGAGGTGCTTTGCTCGATGATATGATTCTGATTGAGGACTACGCACAAGCTATTCGAGGTGCTAGGCAGAAGAGGAATCTGAACCAAGAGGAGCTTGCCCAAAAAGTTGGTGAGAGAGTATCAACCCTGCAAGGCATTGAATCCGGCAGGCTGAAGCCCACCAAAAAGACGATTCGGGGGTTAGAGAGAGAGCTTGAAATCTCTTTGCTGGAATCTATCGGACCTGTACCGATAAAGAGTGACCGAGCGCCGTCGGGAGGAAGCCCCACTCTCGGAGATGTTGTACGTATCAAACGAAAGAAGTCCCAAAAAGACGAAGCCATGTAATAGCTCTTATATAGTATCTAAACCATTACTATTACAGGGCCATATATCCAAACTAGAATGTTTCAATGATAGTACAAAACTGGTCGGCCATCCAGTTTCAATATGTTAAGGTGACTATTTCCATGGTACACAGCTCCTTCAATCATGACCTTTTTCGTCTTGTAGTGGAGGAGATAGCAGGAAAAGAGGGAGTCGACGTATCAACAGTTCTCGTGAACGCTGAAGAAACAACCGATGAGGAAATCGCTACAAAGACCGATCTTAAGCTGAATGCAGTTCGCAGAATACTATACAAACTTCACGACAATCATCTCGCATCGTATAGACGAATCCGTGACACTAACACTGGTTGGTTTCTGTATTATTGGCGTATCGACCCCAAAAAGGCGCAATCTCTCGTGAACAAAAAGAAAATGATGGTCTTGAACCTGCTAGAACAAAGATTAGAACACGAGAGTAACAACGATTTGTACACCTGTGTGAACAGGGATTCCTCTCCGGTCCCCTTTGAGGAAGCGATGAACCTTTCGTTTCGGTGTCCTGTATGCAATAGCCAACTGGAATATGTAAACAACGAGAAGGCAGTCAGCTTTCTCCGCAAGCGCGTGGAGGAGCTCAGAGCAGACCTGAAAGCCCCCTCATAGTTTCTCCGTGTCGCGGGAAGCTGGGTCATGTGCAAAAGGTACTTAGCAATTGCATAATTGCCATCATTGTCAAGAAGGGCTATCTTTGAAGATAACACTCATTGCACGAGCATACGGTCCATACCGAGGACGCGTACTAGGTCTGATAAAATCCGAAATTTCAAACATGATTTCAGAACTCGGCGCAGACGTACAAAAGGCAGCTACTGACAAGAGAGGTCACATCACACTCTCAATCACAGGAGCGGAAGAGGAATTCATTACCAATGTCCTGGATCGTGAGTACGGTATAGCACCGAAACCAGAGAAGCTTACGATTGGACAAGTTGAAAACGGCTATCTTTGGGACGTCGGCAAAGTGGGGTATGGACTATACGTGAATGTTGGTGTTTCAAAACCGCGTCATATGGACGCCTTGCTACCTTTGCACAAGATTCGTGATCAGTTTGAGATGCTGAAAACACCACTGAGAAAAATCGCCAAAGCCCTAATCCTTGTTGATAATCTTCCTGTTGAAGTAGTATTAACTGGCATTGACATTCATAATTCCAAGATTGAGGCGGAGTTCAGCAAGCAGACTCTCGACAGAATCGAGCGATGGAGCAAAGATGATCATGAGCGCCTTCTTGTTTTTGGTGTTACAAGAGAGCTACTTGATAGAGTTCTCCTAAAATCGGGTCATGAAGGGGACATCTATAGAATTGAGAGGATTGGTCCTTTCGAGTATTCTCTGAGATGCAAAAGAAGTACACGTGCTTCGGGGATAGTCGCAGCCATCGGACCAAAACTAAAGGGCGTTCCAATGCATTTAGTCATTCCGCGCGAAATGGAGGCGATTCGGGATGCCACGACTTGATGTCTGGCTCACAGAACAAAAGCTGTTCTCATCTCGCCAAGTAGCAAAGCGTGCAATACGAGCTGGCGGTGTTACGGTCAATGGAAAGCTAGCCAAACCATCGACTTGGATTTCAGGCAAAGAAGAGATTCTGGTCAATGACCGTGCATCCAAAGCTCCACAGGGTTACTCCAAACTTAAGGCGATAGAATCCACACTCGACATTCAGTTTGTTAGCCCTGGCATCTTAGCTCTCGATATTGGCAGTTCAGCTGGTGGGTTCCTGACCTATCTGGCAGAGAAGGGCGCCAAAGCCATCGGTATAGAATTTTCGGAAGATTTCTCTGTTCAATTGAGCAAAATCTCGGAAACATATCCAGATGTTTCGGTTCTCTTATGTGATGCATTTGAAGTTGATCCCCTGATTATCTGCGGCCCAAACGAACTTGACCTTCTACTCGTGGACGTCACAACAAATCCCGATAATACAATTACCTTAACAAAACGGTTTACGCCTTTGTTGAAGAAAGGCGGCATGATTGTCGTAGCGATGAAAATCAAACCAACAAGTGAGGAATTACATGTTCTACAGGATAAGCTAGCTGAGCTCGGCTATGGGGACATTCAGAAGGTCATTCTAAATCAATCTCGGCAAGAAGTGCATCTGATTGCCATTCACCAGTAAGCAACGCTTTTATTCAGCCTACTGCTTGACACGCCTCACAGGGCCGCTAGTCTAGCCCGGCTATGATGTCTCGCTTACACCGAGAATCCAATAAGCATGAAGCTTGTTGGCCTCGAAGGTCGCTGGTTCAAATCCGGCGCGGCCCACCATCTGATTTCTTTTCTGGTCAAGTTGCAATAACGACTCTTTTCGCTTTCCTCTTCTCCTAACCAACGAGTCCATGTAATTAACCCACTTTCCTGTGACCATATCAAACGCTCATCTAATATATATACATGCCTTACAGAACTGCTAGATGCGCTTTATCTAATTTAGACGTCTATTTGAAATATTAGCTTAATAACTTTATAACTCACAGTAAGGATTTCTGTACGAGTTCATAACCAATTCTGATGACGGAAATAGGAGTGAGCTCAACTGACTGAACAGGTCAGAACTTTATATCTCTAAGGCGATGTGACGATGGTTCGTTCCAAGGGTGTGACAATCGCGGTTAAGGTTCCCATTAAGTGGGAACCAATGACCAAGAGAACTAAGCAGAGGCTTAGACAAATCGTCGGGCGTGACACCCGAGTCATTCGTGCTTTTCTTGGAGTGATTGAACAGCACGAAAATGAATTGATGATGGGTCGCAGATTGGAACGGATTAATGAAAGCAAACTGGACACACTCACGATAACTGCCGTCAAGGTCAAGCCGGGCTATAGTCAGCGACTAAATGTACCTCATGACTTCAAGAAGCGCTTTCCAAGGATATCACACAATGAAATCCAAGAATGCAGACAGACCGCGGTGGCGCTTTATGAGAGCTACCTCGGATTGAGGGGCAAAAGAGGACGAAAGGCTTCAAAACCGTGCGCGGTCAACTCGACGAGGAGAATTCCACGCTGGGCTTTCTCTCAGAGATTCAAACTCTTTGAGAAGGCAAATGCAACTTCTCGCTGGTGGCTCAATCTGCGAGATTCCTTTGACTCAATTCCTGAGGGTCGAAGAATTCATGATCGATTGACCGTTCCCCTGAGAATTTCGCCCTTCCATCTGAACCAGTTCAAAAGGGGTGAAGTCAAGGCTCTGCAAATATTCACTGATGACTCCAAAAAGTGGTGGGTGATCTTTGCTGTACGTGTAGATACACCTGAACATCCTAACGAGTTCCTTCCACGTGCTGTTCTCGGCATCGATTTAGGAATTAGGAAGGCTGCATGTACTACGCTGGTAACTCCTACAAAGGTCAGAGAAACCCGCTACTTCAAGCAGAAGGGCAAACAAGATGCACTGAAAAGACTTGACCAGAGAATTTCTGACCTTCAAAGCACTGTAGACACCCGATTCAATAGAGGTCAGAACGCCGATATGGTGTTGGTGAAGACACGTGCACTCAAGCATAAACGAGAGAATGTGTCCAAGGAGTACGACCGCATACTCGTGAATCAGCTCCTGGACTACATCATTGGGCTGTCCAATAAGTACACTCTCTACATAGCTCTGGGTAGATTGAAGGGAATTCGTGGTGGTGCACGTCGAGGTAACTTCAAGGGTCGCAAGTTCCGTGGAATGATTCACAGATGGACCTTTGCTAGAACCACCAACAGCCTCAAGCATCAGCTAGCACAGCTTGGTTGGCAGATTGAGGGCAAGAATACACACTTCAGGATTGTTCCAGAGAACTGGACATCCATTATGTGTTGGAAGTGTGGTCGAAAGGGCAACCGTCCAAAGCAGAACCTGTTTGTGTGTTCGACCTGCGGCAACAAGTGCAATGCTGACAAGAATGGCTCCATAAACATCGCTGGACGCCTAATTACGATCACAGAGTCACTTCATTCTGTGAGAGGACTAGGTTTCTGGACATGTGCAATTGAAAGAGCGCAAAGTTCAGGACCAAAAGCCCGAAGGAAGACATGTTCCTCTCGAGGGAAGTCCCTACCCCCCAAAAAGGACAATGCATCTGGTCCAGGGGGGTCCGCGGCTGTTCACCAAGTTCAATCGGACCTTCTCAGCTTCGGCGACGAAACTGGGATGAGTGATAATGACCCCGCCGTGGAAAACACTGTGGTAAGACTCTCTGCTGCTGGAAGTGATGCTCCGGTAATAGTGCAGGAGAAAGAAGCCAGGTCTGTGGGAGGGATTTCATCCCGATGAAGATAGACGAAGCTCCGACTAGGCCTTGGGTAGCGCCAAGGCTTGATGGTGACATCAAGTCGGGGAAGGGTGGAACACAGGAGTTTCCGAGAGTTGAGCTCACTCAACCTATGGGAACGGGTCAGCCGGCTCGCCCTATCATTTCCTGTCACTGCGATGCGAGCGACAGATTTAGCTGATTGGGTTATGAGTTGATTGGAATCACCAAATCAGACCGATTCGTGATGACATTTGCGCACTCAAGACACCTTAGTTATCGAACAGAGCTAAGCTGTTTCCTTGGAGGTGACAGTGCGCCTGTCATCAATCACCAAAGCATTGAAGAGCCAATTCGCTTGACCAGAGTCTTGCGGTGAGTTCCTGCGGATTTGACTATAGCAAGCGGGAGTAGCCAAGAATGGTCAAAGGCGGCGGACTTAAGATCTTATGAAGATAAGGGGTCATTCGAATAGGATATCCGCTCTCGTAGGAGTTCGTGGGTTCAAGTCCCACCTCCCGCACCAATCCTTCTAATAGTGAAACATCCATCCAAGTGTAAGGCATCTTCTGGGCGAAGATTTATGACCACACCAAAGGCGAAGAGATGCGGAGCTCATAGGTGAGGATGGAATTGACTCTGAACGACTCTGGTTATAGGGGCCTGGTTCTTGAGAAA
>DAOWNS010000034.1 GCA_030642465.1 Candidatus Thorarchaeota archaeon
CAACCTAGAAAGGGATTGGGGACACTGTCTGATGGTTGAGAGAGAGGACCTTCTTGCGCGAATCGCGGCCAGTCTAGACAAACTGGGAATTCCCGAAGAGATTGTCCCCGAGAGAATTCGACCGGTTTCCATTCAGACACAGGACCGCAGGGACGTCAGCGATCTGGAGAAAGAAATGCAGAAGGCTCTCGACTCATTAAAGAGCGACGAGCAATTGCCTGGCATCCTGAGCAGAGTTGCGACACTTCATCTCCGAGAGAGCAGTTATCCACGGGCAATAATGCTCTACGAGATATCCCTAGGTCTGGATAGCAACCAGACCATGTCCTGGATACACATGGGCTTAGCTTACTTGATGGCCGGAGAGGCAAAGGATGCAATCACATGCCTTGAAACCGCGCTATCCATAGACCCAGAAAATGTTACAGCGTTAGTTCACATTGCAATGGCGCACCTAGAACTTGGTGAAACCGAAAAGTGTCAGAAGAACCTTGCGAAAGCCCTGAAGATTCAACCAAACCTTGATCGGGCAATGCTGGGAAAGGGGGTGTTCTTCAGGAAGACTGGCAATTATCAGGGCGCAGAAACTTGGTTCAAGAAGACCCTTAAAATAAATCCGAACTGCATGCCCGCCTTCATGGGGTTGGCAACCCTATACATTGAGGCGAATCAGTATGACAAGGCCATAGAGGCTCTTGACAAGGCACTCTGGATGGATGGGGAGAATCCAGATGCGCTAGGAGCCTTGGGTGACGTCTTCTATGCGAGAAGCGAGTACGGTAGGGCCCTGCTTTATTATGACAAGGCTGTCGGAATTAAATTCAACGATCCTGAACTCTGGATAAAGAAAGGCGACGCCCACAAGATGTTGAAATCGTACAAGGAGTCCGCAGACGCATATCAGAAAGCTATCAATGCGGACCCCGAGTACACATCCGCGTGGGTAAAGTGTGGCGCAGTATATCTGCTGATGCAAGACGAAGGCACAGCGCTAGAGTTCTTCAATACTGCACTTGCTCTCGACCCCAACAATGGAGAGGTTGCACACCAACGAGGCCTTGTTTATTTCACAATGGAAAGGAATGAAGAAGCTCTAAACGATTTTGATCTCGCATTCTCAGTGGAACCGGCCGATGGGAACCACCTGTACTACAGGGCCATAATATTGGAGAAGATGGGTAATATTGCTTCAGCAAGAAGAACTTGGGAAGTAGCTTCAGGACTCTTCAGGCAGGAAGGAAAGGACACCAAAGCGGCTGAGTGCGCGGCCCGAGGAAAACGCTTGCATCTCTAGCAAGGAATTCCTATTCAATGCGAGCTGGCAAATTCTTGAGCAGGATCACGTCATCGACCGTTGGTGCTAGGATGTAGTAGCACGAAACCGCCCCGGATTCTCCGGTTTTCAACTCCTTCCAACCTTGCACCATGGTTTCCTGTGCTTTCTCACCCATGTTCATTGCCCTGAGGGTTGATTCTTTCTTCGCGCCTGAAATCGTTCCAAGTACTTCTCCGCTCTCAGGTTCTTCAAAGGCAATCCAACCTTCCTCCGGTATTGCTGATATTCGCGCAGCATCAGCAGTGGGACAATAGGAAACCCGTCCCCCTTGAGTTATACCATGGATATTACTCTGGTTTTTGCCACCGACACGCAAAATGCCCCTGAATCCAAGCCATACCTTCTTCCACTGGCCACTCCTATTTGTGGCGCGTATCTCAGAATGAACAACAGGCACTCCGGGAAGCATCATATGACGCACGGTGAATTCAATGCCTTTTACTTTCGAAGCGTGTTTGGCAATAGTCCTTAGCTCGTAACCATTCCAAGGACCCTGAGTAACTTCAGATAGCGACCATTGTTCCTTTGGCAGAGCAGACTCCCAGTCCCATATATCCCAACCTGCAATCATTGGGCTTACTCCGCTGTAGTGTTGGTCCGACCACATGAACGGCTTTGCCTCGGGGAAAGTGTCATAGAACACACTTGATTTCCCCTCTTTGCCAAACCGGACGAGATTTGCGCAGTAGTCAGGAGAAACAGCCATTTGATACTCTCCCAAGTAGAGATTGTGAAGCACCCGATTTTGCTCAGTGGTTGTGTCACGTTTGCTGGGAACCTTCGAGTCATAGACAAGGGCCGTCAATGGAAATCGTGCTATCCTGTTCTGGAATTTCAGTTCGACTTCCCCGTTTCTGCGGAGCCAACCCTTGTCGTCGTCAACGGTGATTGTGACAGGCACTGTGAATGGCGATTCAATTGAGAGTGCTTCCACTTTGAACTCAAGATTCCTCTTGCCATTCACCAGAAGCCCTTCAGGCATTCTGAGCATTATCTCGGATTTGATTGCGTCTTCATGAATCACCCTCACATGAAGTTCCATCTTGTTCGTTCTGGCACGATCAACTAGAATCGGAGCGCCATTCCTCTGGCGCGTCTTACTCGACGTGGGAACAAGCTCCACTTCAAGGTCAGACCGGAGCTCGATAGGACCCTTCAACTCAGCAGACTTGCCGCAAAGCTGTGCCCACAGTCGACGCACGTTCTTCCAGCCACCTTGACTCACCACAATTCTCAAGGGGGTTTTCTCTATGAACTGACCCACCTCCAAGTCCGGCAACCGATAGTCAGTGCGTATCATCGTCCAGCGTCTTGTCGGAATCACTTCATCCAAGAACTCTGGATCCCAAATTGCCCCCTGAGTAGTAATACCATCGTGATCTTGTCTGGCAAACCATGATTCATGGTAATACTTCGGCGACCTTGGCAGTTGATTGTCGCCGGTCCACTCAACCGAGTTCAAGCCATAGATGTTACTATTCACAGGGACAAAGAGTCGGGCCCCATGGTAATCCATCCACAAACCCAACGTGAGTCCAAGATTCGTCTGCTTGGTCGTTCCGACATTGGTGAAACGAACCATAGCTTCCAAGTACTCCCTGCCAGGATACACACGGTAAATGACAGCCATTCGCAGACCGGGTCTATCAATAGAATCGGCCTCAAGCTGAATCTCTGCTCTGTCTTTCAGATTCCGCACCTGCACATCGAACCGCTTGTTGGTCCACTCTCCGCCCTGGCCGGGAAATGGATACCCGGGCATGGGCAAGAACCACCAAACCCTCTCGGATTTGCCGGTAATCTTGTGCTCCATGCGCCTCAGCATCATTGGAGGATTGCGAGACATTGTGATACGGAAAGTTTCAGTTTCAAGCACAAGTTCCTCGTCCATGCCACGGTATGCTAGAGCACCAGCTGGTCCTATCATTGGAATATCAAACGGTTTCTTTGCGAGTAGGACAAGGTGGCCCTCCATAATAACGGAAACTGAAATCTCGATTGACACAATGGCATTCTCATCCTCAATTGTGGTGGAAAATTCTAGATGCACCTCAGTTGTTTCATTCGGATTCAAAGAGAAGGAATGCTCGCTCACACTTAGCTTATGCTCGTCAGGAGAAGCAAAGGTTGCAACACCTTTTACGGCTTGTTCCGAGTTGTTGCGAAGAGATATGGCGAATTTCGCTCTTTCTCCCGGCGAAATTGTAGGGTAATGTGGACCAGAACTGACTGCAATCAGTTCTCTAGAAATCAAACCACTGAACATGTGAACAGATTTTCCGCCGATTTTGAGAACCCACTCAGCCTGCGTCTTGGCTTTCTCGTCAGGTTTGGTCACCTTATCGAGTGGTTCTGCCTCAGCACTAATCGAATAACTGGCTTTGAGAATCGTTTCATCACCCGCTGTCACGTTGCCTGATGTTTCATCATGCAGTTCTACAATGAATCCCTCTGTGGATGAAACTTGCACAGAATACTCGAGATCAATGTCGGTCCTGTTTGAAATTACTAGCTTTGCCGGAGTTTTCCCTGTGCCGAGATATCCGTGGTGAAACTTTGGACGAATGTCGACCTCAAGCGTGTGTTCATCAAGAACAAGCTTGAAGCCGCAGATTCCCTTTGCCTCTCTATCAATCGTAACCTCAAGGGAATCACCGTTTTCCCCTTCAAAGACATACTTGAAAACACCAAGGGCACCCTCCAGAACATCGTCAACTTCTTGATGTATTTCCCGTTTGTAGGCATCATACCAGTAGTACCTGCTGAAGAACTCCTCAAACATCTCACAATTCAGGATTCCTGGAATGTGGGACTCCATCAAAACCCTAGTGCCAGGCACCCAGTTGTAGCCAACTCTTTTGTAGAGTGGCATAGCCTTGAGATTGCCAGCCCATGTGTGAAGGTCGATCCTTCTCTTTCCAGCGTTAGCAGCGGTTTCAGCGGCGTCTATGAGCATGGCCTTGCCATAGCCCTGTCCTTGGTATGCAGGATTCGCTCCAAGAAGCCCAACATATGCAGACTCCGGATCAAGCTCACCCTGAACTACGTTGCAATACCCAACTATCTTATCGTCCTTGAAAGCCACTGCGACCCGCAGGAAGTTCTGCTTTTTCTGGTGTTTTAGCACGCGCTCTGCTGTGAAGGGAGTGCCATGTGTGAAGCCGCCAGGCCATGAATCTGAGTCGTCAAACGAGTTATAGCATTCAGCAAGACGGCCGGCGTCCTCCAATGTCATCTCGAAATCACGAATCTTGCCTTTGGTGTGTTTGCTCGTTATTATAGTCAGACTCCTAAGAAGTAAGCTGGCCGACAGCGGATAGGCCTCGATAAAAGATTTACGAATCGCGTAGCGTCGAGAGCAAGAAAAGGAGAAGGAGGGGCAATACCCCTCCCAAGTTATGCACGCAATCAGGTCAGGACTGCGCTAACAGCACCCGTGCCCGTGATTGCAGTGATGGTGACCGTATTTAATGCAGTGTCGTAGTCACCTGTTTCGTAGTGATTTTGCGTTGATTCCGTCCATCCGGGAGCAACCACCTCGATACTGCCAGTGGATGTGGTCACATCGAAGCTTCCCCCTACATCAGTTGGAAGATCTGCCACCACATTGATGGCTCCGACGCTGGTTTGGAAGCTGAACTCCACATCCCCATTAACTACGACCTCGTCCGTCATGACCACCGAGATGGCACCAACCGATGTGTTGAGTGCAACATCGCCAATGTGAGCACTCGTTATCAGCTTTAGGTCAATGGCACCTGTCGTTAAGTCTACATCGAGGGTGTAGTTGACACCGCTACCCAGAGTCACGTTGACTCCTGCAGTAGGATAGTCTAGAGTAATCGTATTGGAGCTGAAAGTAACTACGGGGTTACCATACTCGGTAACTGTGTTGTTGGGCACCTCCATATCGATTCTATAGAGCAAGTTCGAGTCGTTCTCGAAAGTTATCGCAACGCTTCCAACTGAAATATCCAAATCAAGTTCTACCGTACCTGTTGTTGAACCGAGAGTGTCATCGAAGCTGAAATCAGTAGTTGCATCACTCCAGTTCCATCCACCGCCACCAGGGAGCGGACTGTAGAAGGCTAATAGACCCACAAGTATGCCCCCAATTGCGATTACAAGCACTACACACACAACCATTGTCGTATTCCGTTGATATCCAGAATTTTGTTCATTCATTCTTTGTTTCACCTTTTTGATGCAACCGGAGAAAGTTATGCCACTTGTTTCTCAGTCGCCTATATTCCTCATCCTCTTCGAGTGCAAATCGTCGCGTTATTCGCGATGCGTCATTGCGTACCGGAGAGGAGAGTTTTTTGTAGCTCTTCTTGTCAGTGATGGACAAGTTCGAGTTCACGTAGTTCTCTCGTTCTATGACGGCCCTGAGCAGTTCCATTGCTTCAGGGGTCTCTGATTCCGAGATCTCTATGCCATAGACCGAAAGACTAGCGACCATTGATTCTAGGCGATTCTTTGCGAATTTGGCGACCCCCCCATCTGCCGCCAGCATGCCACTGATTCCGAGTCGAAACTCTCTGGCTGTTGCCCTATAGTAGCGCTGAACGATTCCAGTCCTGGTTTGCTCAGTGCGTTCCTCGACAATGAGCCCTGCCTTCTTTAGTTTCTCAATGTGATGAAGGATAGTCCCAGGGTTCTTATTCAATCGGTCCGACAGCTGTTTCACTGTCATCGAGTCCTGCACCAAGTACTTGAAGACGATTGCAGCTCTTGTTGGTTCAAAGAGTATCTTGATGGTCTTTGGATCAGAAATGATTTCCAAGTCCTTCATGGGTTCAATGTCTTTCTCTATAATTGCCATCGTTCATATCCCTCCCACAAGGCTAACGTCAGGGTGTTCGTCTTCCGGAGGTGGGATGATATCTTCCCCGCTCAGAATCATGTATACACGATTGATCGATATGATGAAAGCAGGGAGCACAACCAGATTTACGAAGAGGTTGGCTAACGCTACATAGCCGCCAAACAGTGCTAGCGGCCCGAGAACCTCTGGACCCATTTTCAGGCTCACATATGCCCCAAGCGCGAAAGGTGCAAATATGAGGACGATTATCACAATGAAGGCCAGGAACGTCGAGAAAACACGGTCAAAGTAGGTCCAGCTCATCTTCAAGGATATCTTCGTTGCCTCGATAGGTGAATACCCGTCCACTATGGCCGGGTACGTCATTGACAACATGCCCAAGCTCACTGTCAACCAGATGAATGCCCCAACTGGGAGAACCCATGCAAATGGCCCGATAGGGGAGCCGCCATGCACTGGTATTAGAGCAAGCATTAGAAGAGCTAACGGCATCATTGAGATTAGGAACATGATCAGTCCACCTCCAACAAAGGAGAAGAACTTGCGAGAGTACCAAGAGAAGACACCTTCAGCGTTTGTGCCCTCGCTCTCAGCAATCTCTCGTCCCATCCCAAAGAGCGCGCCTATGGAAACGAAGAATGGAATCAAGAATGGCAAGATTACAATCATGCCAAATCCGAAAATAATCATAGCAGCTCCGCTTTCAGTTTCCATGAGCGGTGCGAATTGAGCAATGGCATTGACCATTCCCTCAACCCCTAGAAAGAAGATTACGAACGGCATAACCGCCATTGCCACGGCCGCCATCAAGAGAACTGTGACAATGATCACGCCAATCATCCCGAAAAGAAAAGACAGGATGTTCTTAACCGCAAGCTTGAAGCTCGCCTTCAAATCGTCCATCAGGATTGTAAAGCTCGAACCCTTCATCATCATTCGGACACCTCGACAAGGTGAGTGGTGAGTGCCTGCACCCAGAAGGCGTAGGCACCCTTTAAGTCCACTCGATGGCTCTATACAATTGGCACCTCAAGTGCCTTGGGCGCGGCTAGTTGCTTGCCAGTCAGGATTGCATATACGCGTGCGTGGGCTAGAATCATGCTTGGAAACACGATTGCAACCAGTAACAGACCAGCTATCGCCGACCAGCCCCCAGCTACCACGGCAATCATAGGGATTGCCATGTGCATCCTAGGGGTGAAGCTAGCTCCATAAGAAACCAAGAAAGTGGGAACTGCCATCGCCGCAAATAGTACGATGTATGCAGTCCAGATTCCAAAGACCCTGTCGAATCGGTCAACGCCTAGTTTAACCGAAACGCGGAGCGCTTCAATCGGGTTCTTCCCGTCGATAATTGCAGGGAACATCATGGAGAGAAGTCCTCCAGTAACGAAGACCCACACAAATGCGAACACGCCAAGGAGAACGGAGTAAACGCCGGTGACAGTGCCACCTAGCGCTAGAGAGATTGCGGCGCTAAGGAGGAAGATAGGTCCCGCTACAATCAGTGATTGGATGATCCCTGCACCTGTAAATGCCAGAAATCTACGCTTGAACCAGGAGAAAGCATTTTCAGCCCTGGCTTCGCCATCTTCTACGACTTCCTTGCTGATGCCATAGATGGCACCCACAACAGTCGTGAGAACGCCCACAATGGGCAATGCAATCAAAGCGACTAGACCTACGATGAGGTAGGGGTTTGCAATCGCAAAGGTCATCATGCCAGGGCCCATGTTGGCCCAGAATGTGGGATCTACAGAAAAGACAATAGCAGCAGCTGCGAACGCGAGTGGTATCGCCATTGCTACTAGCATCAAAATGGCTAAGGCAGCCATTCCAAGACCCGCAAGGAAGAAAGTGAGGAAATTATCCCCTGCAAGTCTAAGACTTGTCATCATGTCTTCAATTATCGTGCTGAAATCAGTCTTTGAGTTTGACATTGTTGTTTCACCATGTGATCGTTCCGTGAAATCGGAACGTTTGACTTATGCCAAACATAAGCACCTTTGTTTATAAGTAGTTTGGTAAACGTCAAACGTTGGGCGGAATTCAATCGAGCTGTATCTACCAACCATCGGATGCTGAACGGGGCTTCCTTGAAGCCCGGATCTCGTTTTCTGACGTGTGTTGGTTGAAGCTGTTCTTTACATCGCCGTATAGGTAGATGAAGAAGGGAACACCTATGACAGCCCCAATGATTGTGAAACAAATGAGCACACTGAAAACCATGTATGCTGTACGAGCCCACGATTGCAGCCTGTAAAGGCCGTATGATACAACCACCAGAAAGACACCTATGACGAAGAAAACGCCACCCAAGAGGACCGTTGTAGAGGAAATTGACATCATAAGGAATCCAAAAAGCAGCCCGAACATAGAGAAAATCATGTTGAATACGACAATCAGAACAACACCGCCAGGTTTGCTATAGGTGGGTTCGAAACTTCCGAAAGGATCCTCGTTATCCCAGGTCTTGGCGGGGAATTGCGGCTTTGAATCGATATGAGGTGCGGGCGGCTGTTGTAACTGTTGCTGGCGGAGTGCTGGGGAAGTGATTTCATAGCCTGCGTTTTTGAGTGTCATAACCTCATCGTAACCTAACGTGATTTCTTGTCCTATTTTGGGTAATGCTCCTTTTACATCAGGACTGTATCGCATTCTTAGGCGCTCGCCGGTAGCGAGTTCTATGACGATGAAGCCATCCCGCATCCCCAATTCATCAGGTATCTTAACCTCAACAATCGTTGCTTCAATGGGTCGTGACATGCCGATTCCTCCACACTAAGCAACGAACATTGCGTAATAAGATATGTGAATGCAGGAAATCGCATTGTGTATTTAGGCAAGTTTAATTCTACAGAGAGCAAAGGTGCAACAGGTGTGATATTGAAGACAGCCATTATTATCTACGAGAGCAAGTACGGCAATACAGAGCAGGTGGCTCAGGAGATTGCCGCTGGGATGGAGGAAGCCGGAAAGATTAGTTGCACGCTCAGCAAACCGAAGGACCTTGACCCAGCTGAAGTGACGAAATACGATGCGATTCTGTTTGGCTGTCCAGTCCATATGAACAGGGCAACTCGAGGGATTCGTGGTTTCATAAAGAAGGTAGGCAAGGCGGGTGTAAAGAGAAAGACCGGAGCCCTCTTTGAAACTTACATGGACGCTCACAATGGGAAGGCAATCGAAAGCATGAAAGCTGTGGTGAGAAACAAGGTGCCGGGCTTAACATTGATTTCGGAAGGCTTGTCAGCCGAGGTTACGGAAACGAAGGGACCTCTTCATGAGGCTGAAGCACTAACAGCCAGAGATTTCGGGCGCGACCTAGGAATGAAGCTCCTGAAGTAATTGGGTCCTGTGAATCCAGTGAATCCTCGGAAATCGGATTTGCACATTCACTCTCGCTTCTCAGATGGCACAGAAACAATCGGAGCAATTGTTGAACGCGCCATGCAGTTGAGGCTTGAGGTTATCGCGATTTGTGATCACTTTTGGCCAAGTATCGGGTCCAATCAGGGGGGAATTGGACTCATCCGTGAACGCAAAGAAGCTATCGAGGCAGCTAGAGCGGACTTCCCGAAGATTAGAGTTCTCAATGGCGCAGAGATAGATATAATGCCAGACGGAACTTTCTCTCAGGTTGCGGGAGGTCATGAGCAGTTTGACCATGTCATAGGTTCCGTTCACTGGGGGAGTGATTCATCTAGGTGGGCGTCTGCTGTTATTGGGGCATCCAAACGAGGAGTGATGCATGTCCTAGGCCACTTTGATGGCTATCTATCCACATACAGACAGGTTGATGGCGAAATCGTTGCAGCTTCATTGGCAGAGAATGAAGTTGCAGTGGAGCTGAATTCGAGGTACCCACCGGACAACATTGGCTTTTTCGAGACCGCCAAGGATCAAGGATGCCGCTTTACACTCGGTAGCGATGCACATTGGTTGAACGGGGTTGGACAAACGGAGGAGCAAGCCAAGCTCGCAGAAGCGCTCAAACTTCCTCTGTGGGTACCTCCGTAGAAGCAGCTATCTACATCAATACCAAAAAACTAATGCAGACTTGAACACTACTATGAGATTGCCATGAACGATGATAAGCTGCTATTCTTGTCCGAGGATTGGATGAATAGATACATGGAACTTCTCAACAGCAATCAGCAGTACGAAGACGTGGCAAAAGACTGGGAAGGTGATTTCATCTTCCAGGTTGATTCAGATGGAAAGACTGTGATAGAGCCAATTAGAGCGTACGCAGATTTATGGCATGGTAAGTGCAGAGCAGTGCATCCTGCGGCGCGTGGAGAATCTGCTGAGTTTGTTTACTCTGGAACACTTGAAAACTGGAAGACCCTCCTTAATCAGGAAATAGGCCCAATCAAGGGATTGCTTTCACGCAAGTTCAAGATCAAAGGAAGCATGACGAAGGTGTTACGCTACATTAGTGCCGCCCAAGAGCTTGTCGCGACAGCAACAAGGGTGCCTACAACGTTCATTGATGAATGATACACATGAGCCAGAAGGCTTTTCTCTCGATTCTCGACTATCAGTAGACAGCAGACAATGGAGAATACTCCGATGAATAAAGAGAAGCTTTTGTTCCCCTCTGACGAGTGGGTGGCCAAGTATTGGGAACTGCTCAATAAAAACGCAGCATACAAGGATGCCGCGAGCGATTGGGAAGGTGATTTTATTTTCCAGGTCAACGCCGACGGGGATATTATCAAAGAAACTATGAAAATCTATATGGACCTCTGGCACGGTGACTGCAGAGAAGCTAGAATGGCAAAGGATGATGATACGGCAGAGTTTACCTATTCAGGAACTTATGCCAATTGGAAGAAGCTATTCGCCGGAGAGATAGACCCGATAAAGGGACTGATGTCGCGTAAGTTCAGCCTCGGTAAAGGCGATAATATGGGCAAGATTATGCGCTACACAAAAGCTGCTGCCGAGCTTGTGTCAACCGCAGCAAGCGTGCCGATGAAATTCCTCGATGAGTAGTAAGATTCTGACATACTTAAATCGGACGGAATAGATTCCGGTAGACTATG
>DAOWNS010000103.1 GCA_030642465.1 Candidatus Thorarchaeota archaeon
ACTGGTAGACTTGCTCGTACATGGGAAGCGTACGATTGACCTGGCTTTCTCCCTGCAAAGATTGAACTAACCATCGGGTTGACTCGGCCACAATCGTTGCATCAAGCGCTTCAAAAACGTGCTCAGTGGGAGCGAGTGCAAGTTTGTACGCCGTTTGATTCTCGAAAGATCCGTAGGTCACACCCGCTACTGCGGAATCATTTCCCGTGGATCTTCTAAGTGCTTCAAGTGCATCATCAGTAGATATCATCTCATCAAACTCGCCCAGTGCAAGGAGAAAATTGCCTGGAAATACGACAGTGTCACGAATGTCTATGTCTCCCAAGTAACCAACTGCGACAAAAGCATGAGGCTTGATTACAAGCTCGTTGACTGCCAGAGCAACTTGGAGCCCAAGAGAGTGTGTTAGCATTCCATAGAGCTCATGGTCAACATAAGCGCGAGTTGTTTGTATGTAACGAAGCGCCGCGTAACAGTCATCCGCTAGCGTGGCATAGTCTGTCCAATCGAAGCTGAGCTCAGAATCGCCATGCCCGGCAAGGTCGACTGAAATTACCGTGAAATTGCGTCTAGCAAGTTCGATGTTGAATGAGTACATGCCCTCTTTGGAGCCAGCTATGCCATGCGTTGTTAGGACGATTGGCATTGGCTGCCCATAGGTGTGATACCTTGGTGAATAGACCAGAAAGCTCACTGGCCTTCCAGCATCACTCTCTATCTCCATTCTCTCCACGATAAGGTCACCGAGACCAGTATCTGCTGACCATGATAGGTAGAGTGAGGACGCTGTTATGATTGAGAGGATGAGCAAGGACAGATACAGCGCACGTTTATTCAAGGATAATCCACCATATGACTTGTACTTGACTAGTACTTAACACCGAGCTTCTTTGATAGCTTCTCAAGCATATCCTTCGTCATCGACGTAAGGTCGTAATCGGGCGTCCAGCCCCATTCCTCACGCGCAACGCTGTCATCAATGGATCTTGGCCAGGTTTCAGCTATCTCTTGTCGGAAGTCCGGTTCATAGTCTATCTCGAATTCAGGAATGTGCTTCTTGATTTCGTTAGCTATGTCTTCAGGTGTGAAGCTCATTGCCGTGATGTTGTAGCTGCGATGCACGAGCTTGCTAGCGTCCGCTTCCATCAGGTCAACTGTGCACTTCAGACAGTCAGGCATGTACATCATGGGGAGCATCGCATCCTTTGCAAGGAAGGAGGTGTACTTCTTGTTCTTTAGAGCCTCGTAGAAGATCTCTACTGCGTAGTCAGTTGTTCCGCCGCCTGGAAGAGCTTCTGAGCTGATAACTCCAGGATATCGCAGAGACCTGAAGTCGAGGTCATATCGCTTTGTGTAGTACTCTCCTAACAATTCGACGAAAACTTTGGTTACGCCATACATTGTTGTGGGGCGCATTATCACATCGTTCGGCGTATTGTCTTGGGGGGTGCTCGGACCAAAGGCAGCGATTGAGCTGGGTATGAGTGCTTGATCGAGGTTCAGTATTCGGACAGCTTCCAAGATGTTGTAACTGCCTTCAACATTTGTCCTGTAGGCTAGTTGGGGATTTCGTTCCCCTGTTGCTGACAGGACGGAAGCATTGTGAATGATGATGTCGATGTCATGATCGACAAGCATTGTATGCAGTTGATTCTCATCGAGGATGTCCAGTCTATAGTATGGTCCATCCTTTGTTAGAATCTCAGGAGGCTTCTTTCTCCCCGTGGCTATGACATTCTCGCCACCGTATTTCTTCCTTAGAACACCAATCAGTTCTGTCCCTATTTGTCCGTAAGCTCCTGTAACCAGTATGCGCTTCATTGTTAGACCTCGTCCGGATTGCGAAAAGCCGAGATTGCCCAGATAAAAGGTTAGTGTCGTGCTGTTACATCCTCACTGATGTGCTTGCTAACGCCAAGCAGTAATGGCTCTTCAAGGGGAAAATCGTATTCGCTACCAAAAAGGAGTAGAAGGCTCAAGCTCCGCATTATGGAGAACTTGCGCCTTAACTCAAGTCTATTTCTTCTTGCTCTGCTTTATTGCGGCCTGAGCAGCTGCCAATCTGGCTATAGGCAAACGATATGGGGAACAAGATACATAATCTAGTCCAATTTCGTAGAAGAATTCCACTGACCGTCCGTCGCCTCCATGTTCACCGCAGATTCCAATCTTGATATCGGGTCGTTGAGCTTTACCTCGCTCGATTGCAATCTTTATGAGCTGCCCGATGCCTCTCTTGTCAATGCTCTGAAATGGGTCGTTCCTCAAGATGTGCATGTCAAGGTAGTACGGCAGAAATGTGTCAATGTCGTCACGGCTGAATCCGAAACCCATCTGTGTCAGATCATTTGTGCCAAAGGAGAAGAATTCCGCAGTCTTTGCCATGTCACCCGCACGCATGCAGGCCCGTGGAATCTCAATCATTGTGCCATAGAGGAACGGGATGTCTATTCCTTGGTCTTTCTTAACCTCCTCGTAGACTTTCTCCACAGTTATCTTCATCGCTCTGAGTTCAGCTGCTCCGGCGGTCACCGGAATCATGATCTCAAGGTGTACTGCCTTGCCTTCCTTGATGAGTTCAGCTCCCGCTTCCAGTATAGCTCGAACCTGCATCTCGTAGATTTCCGGGTACGTGATTCCTAGCCGCACTCCGCGGTGTCCCATCATCGGGTTGTTCTCGTGTAGTGCTTCTCCTCTTCGGCGAATTTCATCTACATCTACGCCAATTGAATGTGCAAGCTTCTCTTGACCGAACCTGCTTTGTGGTACGAACTCGTGCAGTGGAGGATCCAATAATCGGATTGTGACTGGACGTCCGTCCATCACCTCAAGTGTGCCCTTGATATCGTTCTTGACGTAGGGCTTAAGCTCCGCCAGTGCCTCGCTTCGCTCGGTTTCAGTGTCGCTCACGATCATCTTACGTAGCAGGAACAGAGGTTCATCTGAACCTTCTCCGTAAAACATATGCTCGGTGCGCAGCAAGCCGATGCCCTCCGCGCCGAAATCCAACGCTACTCTAGCATCCTCCGGAGTGTCAGCATTGGCACGCACTCCCATCTTCCGGTACTTGTCGACCATCTTCATGAACTCCTGCAGGCGTGGATTATGCGTGGAGTCAATCTTCGGGAGTTCGCCCTCGTACACTAAGCCTTTCGTGCCGTTGAGCGTTAGGACATCACCCTCTTCGTAGGTTTTTCCATTCGCTATCAGTTTCTTGTTCAAAGTGTCAATCTTCAGGGTGGACGCACCAACTATGCAGCACTTACCCCAACCTCGCGTAACTAGTGCCGCGTGACTGGTCATACCCCCGCGACCAGTGAGGATAGCTTCTGCCGCGCGCATACCTGCTATATCCTCTGGGCTTGTTTCCTCTCGTACCAGAATGACTTTCTTGCCCTTCTTCGCGGAAGCAATTGCCTCTTCCGAGGAGAAAACAATTTGACCGGAAGCTCCTCCAGGACCCGCAGGTAATCCCTTTCCCAAAATCGTCGCGTTCTTCTCGGCATCAGGATCAAGAATGGGATAGAGCAACTGCCCGAGCTTCTCAGGATCCATTCGCATGACAGCAGTAGGCTCGTCAATCTCACCAGCGTTCAGGAAATCTGTCGCAATATTTAGCGCAGCTGTACCAGTCCTCTTACCCACTCGATGCTGAACGAGATACAACTTGCCCGTTTGGATAGTGAACTCAATGTCAAGCATATCTTTGGCGTCATTTTCAAGGACGTCACGAATATCACGAAGCTGCTTGTAGAGCTCAGGCATCCTCTCCTCAATCGTGGGTAGCGTGTCATTCTGACTATTCTTGGATTCTTCATTCATCGGATTCGGAGTCCTGATTCCAGCGACAACATCCTCACCTTGAGCATTGAATAGACACTCTCCATAGAAGATATTCTCACCTGTAGCCGGGTTGCGTGTGAATGCAACACCTGTGGCTGAGTCTTCACCCATGTTTCCGAACACCATTGCCTGCACGGTGACTGCAGTTCCCCAGTCGTCAGGAATGCCCTCGATTCGGCGATAAGCAACAGCACGATTACCGTTCCAGCTCTTGAACACGGCACTAACGCCTCCCCAGAGCTGTTCCCAAGGATCGTCAGGGAATTCCTTTCCAAGCACTTCCTTCACTTTGAGCTTGTATAATGCGCAGAGCTCCTTCAGGTCTTCGGTCTTCAAACAGGTGTCAGCAGTGCAACCGACCTCCCTCTTCTTCTCCTCAAGGATGTACTCCAACTGTTGCCTGATTCCATGTCCTTCTTCAAGCTCGATGCCCTCTGCTTTCTCCATAACAACATCGCTGTACATCGTAATAAGTCGTCGATAAGTGTCATAAACGAACCTCTCATTTTGGGTTTTCTCAATGAGGCCAGGAATCGTTTTAGTTGTGAGGCCAATGTTTAGCACGGTTTCCATCATGCCCGGCATTGATTGCCTTGCACCGGAGCGAGAAGAAACGAGGAGCGGATTCTTTAGGTCCCCGAACGTCATGTCAGTTGCGTCCTCAATCGTATGAAGAGCTTCTGTCGCTTGCTTCTTGACTTCTTCTGGAATCTTTCCTTTCTCCAAGAATAAATTGCAGACGTCAGTGGCGATTGTAAACCCTGGGGGTACTGGCAGTCCAAGGAGTGTAGCGGCGGCTAATGAAGCCCCCTTTCCACCCAGCTTGTTTTTCATGTCGGCTTTGCCATCGGCCTTACCTTTGGCGAATTTGAACACGGATTTCTCTTTGGTCATATAATCACAGCCCTTCTTTCCGACCTCCTCAGTACTTAGCAACTAAGCTGAGCACAATCACATAATTCGAGGGGTCTAAGTATCGAGTGCAGTTATTTCAGGGTTTTACAGTCCTCTGTTTTTAATGTGACTGTTTGGCAATGAAGCTCCGCATCTCCACACATCATACCATCCCTACGAAAGCCTTTTTCTTAGACCACGCTGCTGATGGTACTGCATTTCCAGTAAGAGGCAGCTTGTAATGATCGACCTGACAAAACATGAAAACCAGCTTAAGAGGACAGTTCAACGAGCCAAAGAGCGTGACATTGTGGTTCCAACCTTTGCTCAGATGAAGGACCCTACAACTGTTCCTCAGAAGATCAAGGATGAATTGAAAGACATCAGCCTTTGGGATGTAGTTTCAAGAAACCTGTTTCGAATTACATGGAAAAACGAACCCGTTGAAAAAGGCGGCCAGTACCGACCCATTGCTAACTACCTAGAATTACCGCCTGAGCTTACGGGCGTTGAAGCACGTATCATTGCTCTCGTAGGAAAATGGTTCCCAACAGGCTCACACAAGGTAGGTGCGACGTTTGGATGTCTTGTTCCTCCCCTTGTGACCGGGCAATTCGATCCCACAAAGCACAAGGCTGTTTGGCCGAGTACCGGCAACTATTGCAGAGGCGGCGCTTATGATGCTTCGTTACTGGCCTGCGAGAGTATAGCTATCCTTCCTGAGGACATGTCCAAAGAGCGATTCGACTGGCTAAAGACTGTTGCAGGAGAAATCATCGCTACACCTGGGTCAGAAAGCAACGTGAAAGAAATCTACGACAAAGTATGGGAACTCAAGCGAACCAGAGAGGACCTCTTTGTCTTCAACCAGTTCAGTGAATTCGGAAATTACCTTTTTCATTACGATGTCACAGGTAACGCAATGAAGGAAGTGCTCGACAAGGAGCTTGGTAGTAGCAAGTACAGTGGAATCTGCCTGACAACTGGCTCGGCTGGAACCATTGCATGCGGCGACTTCCTGAAACAACAATACCCAACTTCAAAGATTGTCGCAGGTGAGGCTCTTCAGTGTCCAACACTGCTACTCAATGGATATGGGGCACATCGTATCGAAGGGATTGGTGACAAGCATGTGCCTTGGATTCACAACGTTCGCAACACCGACATGGTGATTGCAATCGACGATAACGACAGCATGAATCTGATGCGCCTATTCAACGAGCCCGCTGGACGCAAGTACCTGGTGAATGATATAGGTGCTCCCGAAGAGTTCGTTTCTCAGCTGGACCTGCTGGGGATTTCAAGCATAGCCAATACTCTCATGGCAATCAAGTTCGCGAAGTACTACGAACTGACGAACAAGGATGTTATCCTTACTGTATTCACAGACTCGATGGAGATGTACGGCTCACGACTGAAAGAGGCCACAACTGCACACGGTCAGTACACTGAGAAGAACGCTGTTAGGGACTATCACAGGGATCTGATGGGGCAGAAGATGGATGCCATGCTTGAGCTTGGTTTCTACGAGCGCAAGAGAATACATCACCTCAAGTACTTCACATGGATCGAACAACAGATGTTTGACTTGGATGAGCTGAACCGCCAGTGGTACGAGTATGATGAGTACTGGTCAGGAATTCAGCAGACGACACCAAAGGTTGACAAGCTGATAGTTGAGTTCAACGAGAAAGTGGGTTTGGTCTGAAGGGCTTCCCTAGAAAGCCATTTTAGGGTGTTTACTGATGGCAATATCTCATTTCATAGAGTTGTCCAAGTCCTCGCCACGCTAGGAGGATGTCATTATGAGCGGTGCCAAGAAGATAGGTCGCATAGTGAGCACAATCCAGAGGTTGCTTGATCGAATCATTGAACCCCCCGTCCACATGAAGGATCCAATGACCCGATTGCGGTATCAATTCTTTTCGGGGTTCTTTTTGGTTGCGGTTCCGACGCTTGTAATTGCTCAGTCAACTAGTGATATGG
>DAOWNS010000102.1 GCA_030642465.1 Candidatus Thorarchaeota archaeon
GCAGTGAATGCTCTCCATTCGGGGCCAGTGTCTACGTGTCTATCACTGACCACACACCCACACGACGTGCAGGTTTTTTCACCCCGGCTGCTGTCTTGGTAAAACTCGTTGCCACCACAGATGGTGCAAACTCTCATACCTGCCTTTCTATCTATAGCACGGACTGGTTTTGCCATGAATGTTCACCTATTCGTCTTCCTCTCTGGATGCGGTCCCTCAAAAGGGCCTACAATCAGCGATTAAAACTGCACTCCGAGAAGAAGCGCTTCGCGAATCGCAGTTCTTTGTGTATATAAGTGTAAGCATCGGTCCTCTGATGTACTAGCCTTATCGCTCATTTTATCCGAGAAAAACACTATATCCTCACTATATAGTATGAGCAGCACGAATCTAATATCGATTTCACAAAATTAGGTCAAAAAAAGAAGGCATAGCGAGCACCCACATAGAAATTCGCGAGTGCCCTCTGTTGCCAATTGTTCAGCTTACTTGATTATTCCAAGCAAGCAATCTCAGTCACGACAGCTTCCGGTATGATGTGGATGTTTCCGTAGAATGTGTGGTTGCTCTCAGAAACCTCCGTCTTTGCGCGTGCAATCTTGATGAGGCCGTCGCTCTTTCCTAGCAGGTAGCCAGCAATATACTGCAATGGAACTTGCTGCTTGTCGGCTTCATCCTTGCTCATAGAGCAACACTCGACACCAGGGCTCATGAAGGTCACCTCTACTATCTCATGCTCAGCGCATTTGTCCACGCGGTTAAGCTGCTTGGTTCTCTCCTTGATCTGGTCCTCTCCTTTGATTCTGTGTACTTCGTTCACAGCGTAGTGGAACGCCTCGCCCTTGAGTCTGTGGATTGACGGCACAACATACATGGTTGTGTCATTCAATGCTTCCACACTGTCATCGCCACTATCCACGTAGGTCTTGTCCGAACTCTCGCCGACCAAGTAACGCACGTGGTAATGCTTGGCATCTGCATTCTTGAACTCGTCAGCCTCGTCGTCTTTGATGCTAACGGATGTGTTTGCCCACAATTCGATGGGCACAAATGGGTTTACTGAATTATCTTTCATTGTCAATCACCGCTTAACGATGGTTAATACTGCATGTGCTTAACGATGGTTATTTATAAGCTTTATGTCATATGCTGAACAGCACGAGTGGTGATATCTATGTTCGAGTATCTAGTTATTGTTGCATCAGTCACTATCTTTGGCATTCAGCACAGCGGCATCTCGGCTCTCCGAGTGAAGCACTGGATCATTGACAGATGGGGGAACGAAGACTACTCTAGGATTTTCAATGTCACTTCCTTTTTAGCTCTAATCCCCGCCTCCTTCTCTCTCAACTACTGGGATTGGCTCTACTTTCTTCAATCGCCTGAATTAGTCAACCCTTTTCTCTTCCTTTCAGGGGCGATTCTTCTGGCACTTGGGGTCGTGGTCGCCATACTAGCGTCAAGGTCAATCTCAGTAAGCACAGTTGCAGATATGCGAACTGACCGCAAACCAACCCTTGTGACCGGCGGATTTTACGCCCGAACGAGGCATCCCCTATACCTAGCGACAATCTTGTTTTTGCTGTCACTCGTCGCCTTCTATCCATTCTCCAACATACTAGTCTTCTCGCTATCTTTCGTTGGCTATGTTGTCATAGGTGCGTATCTCGAAGAACGCAAGCTTGTCATTCAATATGGAGAGCAGTACCTTGCTTACCGTAGGACGGCGGGTTTCTTATTGCCACGACTAAGCTCTCGCAAGGACTGATACCGCAATCGTGATCATTTGAGCATGGATTCCAGCTTGGAAAGATGTCTGGCTCTCTTGACAGCCTTGGGTGAAACTTGGTGCACCTTACCTTTTTCAACGACGAAATGGGCTGTTTCAATGTCCTGCGTAAAATGACTCTTCAAGTCCTCTACGACGAAATGAAGCTGAACGCAATGCGGGCTGCCATCTACAGTCAAAACCGTGACCTTATTCATGTCTGAATATCTGATGATTGAACCAATCTTGAAGCCTGCGTGGTTTACGTGCATTTCTTCCAAGCAGACGTGCAAGACTGCGTGGCCCCCATCTTTCTCTCTGTACTCCTCAACTATATCTGGGAATCGACTATTCATGCAGCTGCCAACCAATAATAGCTGCCCTTTTTCTCTCAGTCTTCGATCGCCCACGTTTATGCTCATTAAATTCTCATCGCAGTGGCATCCGCACAACCCTACCATTTCCTCCTGATGGGTTGAGGCCTGTCCTCTTCATGCTCTTTTTCAGTCCATTGTTCAATGAGCGGTGGAGCAATTCGTGCAATGAGGTCTCCTTCGAAAACGTAGTTCATCTTGCTCACTGAGATGATGGTCCCCTCATGTGGTGACAGAACAGGATCCTTGCCCTGAACTTGACCTATCGCCTCATCACGTCTAACATCTTCGCCCGGATTAACGATGGGGACGAAAAAGCCCTCGGTGTCAACATTGATGTGCTGAATTCTTCCAGCAAGAGTGTTTGAAACATCTATGCTCTCTCCGGAGAGTATATTCTTGATTCGCAAGAAGTTGAGAAGAGCTTCTCTCACCTGAACTGCAGCCTGCGGTTCTACTTGGCTCCTCTCCCCTCTCATTTCAATTGTCACAACAGGTATTCCTTCGTGTGCCACTTCGGTGGTGAGCGCGCCTCTCTGACCTGTGCTCTGAACAACTAGCTGTAACCCGATTTGGGATGCAAGATTTCTTACGTGGATGTACTTTCGGTGCATGGCTTCAATGTGGCTTACACAGGATTGATGTCCTGTCCGCAAGTGAATAACATAGTCTGCTTGTGAGGCTTTTCTCCATATTTCCCACGCTATTCTCTCACTGACTGTTCCATGCTCATTACCTGGAAACAGCGTGTCAAGGTCCTTTGAATCAAGTGGAGAGATTCTTGTGCCAAGCCTGAATGCAAGTGGGTTCGCAACTGGGAGTAGTGTCACCGATCCATCTATCCTGCCCAGACTCTCGAAGTGTTTCATCAGCAGGTAACTCGAATAAACACAAGTAGCTGACAGGCCATCCATTGCTGACACTATCAGTACATTTGGTCGTTCTGTACCGTACGTATAGAGCCCAAGAGCAGTACCTGTCTTAGGGTCTATGTCAACCGCATCAACTATCGCCTTCACCATAGAGAGGCCTTCTACGGACTTATGAAATCGACATCTCATAGAAGGATAAGAAAACGAGTAACACAGATTCTCACGTGGTATCAGTTCTCAAACCAAGAGATATCACAGTTGAACAAGAAGATGTCAGTTCGAAATTCCTTGGCAGCAAATCTGTCGTGGCGACTTAAAGCGTAGCGAGACCGCCTTCTAAGATGTGGAAGGTCAAAGAGGTCTGGATGTCCGCATTTGTCCGGATTTCCAATCCAAACCACTGGCACTCCGCTCTTCACGATGTCGATGACTACCATGGACCACTGTGGCTCCCAACAGATTATCACGAGAGAGGGGTTATGGCGGTCGATAGCCTTCAGAGCATCTATTCTCTCGATGTACTTTGGATACGCAATGTTGTATCGATCTGATTTGGCATCTGTGGCAATTATCTTTCTCTCAACCCGTTGGTTCAAAAAGTCAGAGAGTCGGCCATCTCCGCTCATTACCTCTAATACGGGGCCTTCGTTGTTGGTTTCTTTCACAATTGTGTTAATCACGTGCGCGAGCTCACGCACGAACTCCTCATTGAAGATCTGGAATATCCATCGTCCGGCCGCGTTTGACCCGCTGCAGTATTCCTTTACGTTGAATTCCTTTTCAACAGTTTCGAGCAACTCAAGGGCATGAGAGTAGGGAACCAGCTCTCTGTGAACATCTACGAACTCCCCGTTAGAGGCTCTTGTCCAATTATTCATTGAGCGCATCTTGTGCATCTGTCCCCTTTGTACTGAATTTCTATTGAAAAACTAGACACAATTCAAAAGAGTATCTGTGTTGCTGTGGATTTCAGCCCGTATTAGACAAGAATTTTTATCCAAAGGTCTAATAGGGAGTTTCTTGAATCAGGAGTCTAAGTGAGCTAGAATGAGGTCTTGTGTTCTCTAAATGTGAAGCATTCTTCACAAGTATACACCGACAGGCTCACAGGCACTGACTACTGAGGATAGTGAGCTCCATGGACTACGACTCCAGAAAGATCGAGAAGAAATGGCAGAAGCGTTGGACGAAAGACGGGGTGTTTGAAGCAGACCCTGACTCCTCCCGACCCAAGTTCTTCCTTACATGTCCCTATCCATATGTCAATGGTGCTTTGCACATTGGCCACGGTCGAACCTACACAGTGGCTGATCTAATCGCCAGATACAACCGTATGCGCGGCTTCAACGTGCTGTTCCCGATGGCATCTCACATGACGGGCACGCCCATACAGGGGATGGTAGATAGGATTAAGTCTGGTGACCAAGCTGCAATGGAGCAATACAAGAGAGACCTTCGATTGTACTTGGAAACAGAGGAGAAAGTTGAGGCTCAACTGGCGAAGTTCATCGACCCATGGGTCACAGCCAGATTCTTCGCGAAGGTTATTCGCCAAGACTTTGATGCTTTGGGCTACAGTATCGACTGGCGAAGAGAATTCGCCACTGGTGATGAAACCTACAGCCAGTTTGTCACCTGGCAATATCACAAGTTCATGGACAAAGGCTACATCAAGCAGGGTGACTATCCGCTACTGTACTGCCCCAGCTGCGGGAACCCTGTTGGGGAGGATGACCTACTAGAAGGTGCGACAGCCAAGGTTAAGGAGTTCACTGCCATCAAATTCGATTTTGAGGATGGATATCTAGTTGCTGCAACACTCCGCCCAGAAACAATCTTCGGTGTCACAAACATGTGGATTCATCCAACTGAAGAGTACGTGTGGGCACTAGTTAACGGAGAGAAGTGGGTTGTTTCAAAGAAGGCTGTTGAAAAACTAAAGCTGCAGGCCAAGGAAGTGGAAATACTAGAGACTTTCCCTGGCTCGAAGATCATTGGCAAGAGCTTCCAAGCGGTTCATGATGGTCACAATATTCCAATCTTCCCCGCTGAGTTCGTAGACCCGAACAATGCAACGGGAGTTGTGTATTCAGTGCCGGGACATGCGCCATTCGATTACGTTGCATTGCGCGACCTGCAGGAAGATTCCTCTTCGTTGAAACCGTATGGCATCTCGGCTGAAGAAGTTCGTGCAGTGGAAATCATCAGCATGATTGACATGAAGGGCTACAGCGAGTTTCCTGCTAAGGATGCAGTCGAATCCAGAAACATCAAGTCACAGATTCAGAAGGAGGAACTGGAGGATGCAACTCAGGAGATCTACAAGGCTGAATTCTACGATGGGGTGATGAAGGATAACTGCATGCAGTTTTCCGGGCGAGAGATCAAAGATGTGAAAGAAGACGTAGTCAAATGGATGAAGTCGACGAACCACATTGATGTCTTTTACGAACCCGATATTCGACCTGTAGTCTGCAAATGCGGAACTGACGTACAGATTGGAGTCTTTGCTGGACAGTGGTTCCTAGATTATGAGAGCACTGGATGGAAGGACAAAGCATGGAAAGCTCTCAACTCGATGGACATTGTTCCAGAAACGTTCAGAAACCTATTCGAGGCCACATTTGACTGGTTAGCGCAGAGACCGTGTGCAAGGAAACGGGGCATCGGCACAAAGCTTCCATTCGATGAAGAGTGGATAATCGAATCACTGTCAGATTCCACCATCTACATGGCGTACTACACAATCGCTCACAAAATTACCGGGAATAAGCTGAAGTCAGAACAACTGACAATGAGTTTCTTTGACTATGTCTTCCTAGGAAAAGGCGGCATCAAGAAGACTGCGAAGGAAACCGACATATCCGAAGACCTATTGAAATCGATGCGTGACGAATTCACATACTGGTATCCCAATGATCAAAGACATACAGCGCCATCTCATATATCGAATCATCTAAGCTTTGCAATCTTCCATCATGTGGCCATATTCCCCAAGAAGCACTGGCTAAAGTGCATCAGTCTGAATGAGCACGTGAACATGGAGGGTGCCAAGATGTCAAAGAGCAAGGGCAACGTCATCCCTCTAGTGGAAATCCCCCAGAAGTACGGCGCTGATGTCTACAGAACATATGTGGTTTCTGCGGCTGAGCCCGGCAGTTTGATGGACTGGCGCGAGCGTGATGTTCCTGCTGTGAAGAACAGATTGCAGAACTTCATGCAGATAATGCAAAGGCACTCCAAGAAAGAGCCGAGAGCCTATCTGAAGAAGGATAAACCAACTGCGATTACTCGATGGCTGTTATCAAAGGCAAATTCAATTGCTGGGCTATGCACTGAGAATCTAGACAACTTCAGGCTGCGTGACTACGCAATAGCCGTTACATCCGATATGACACGAGCTGTGAACCACTACGTGAGACGGCCAGAGGTTCCCAAAGAGGAGCGTGAGGGAACATTGGCTTACGTTTGCGATATCTGGGTGCGACTGGCGGCCCCCCTTATTCCTCACACCTGTGAGGAAGTCTGGTCCAAGGTGGGCCGAGATGGTTATGTGTCCTTAGCGTCCTGGCCCAAACCAAACAAGAAACTGATCGACCCGTCTGTTGAATTCGCTCATCAAGTTGTTTTGTCCACCATGCGTGATGTGAGGGAGATTATGAAACTCCTGAAGGACACCAAGGCGAAGAAGGTACATGTCTATGTTGCGCCCGAATGGATGTTCCAAGCTCTGAACAGTGTTCGCAAGGCGAAGTTACC
>DAOWNS010000025.1 GCA_030642465.1 Candidatus Thorarchaeota archaeon
CCTCCTGAAGCCTGGGACAATGTACCCTGAGCCAAGAAGCTGTCTTGATACATCTCGCGGGGCAATTCCGCTGATATCCACCCATATTTTCGAGAAGCCCCAACATAGTAGAATCATAGCACCCGCATAGAACGCCACATGAAGCAGTCCAAGATCCTCGTTCATGATGGAAAAAAGCCCCTGAGGCGGTGTGATGTAGTAGGCGAGACCTCCATTTGCTATCATTCGACTAGAATTAGGATCCTGATGAAACGTACCAATGAGGTTCAGAAACGGGTTCGTACCTTGAGAATTCCAATTCGTGAAGATTATTTGACCGAAGAACAGAACATTTGCGTATAACGCCTGCGCTAGAATCACAGGAATGTTTGACGTATACAGCAGCTTGATCGGATACCGCGCCTTCATTCCTCTGTACTTAGCATATTGAAGCGGTATCTCGACACGCACGGACTCTAACCAAATCACAGCTCCGAAGATTAGGGCCGTGACGCCAAGTGTGAACAAACTCGGATTGAAACCATTGCGGAACACCAGCCAGCTTGCATCGACTGCTGGAAATGCATCGCCACCAACGCCTGCTATTCTCATAATATTAGTGATAACTGCAGCGATAATGCCCTTTGGCAGGTTTGTGTAGTCCTGAGGATAGCCTTCCGGAGCCTCTCCAATCACAGTTGCGAATTCGGTGACGTTGAACATATTGAACATAACTTGTCCAGCAACATTCGTCATGATGAACAGCGAAACGCCCGAACCGAGTCCCCATCCCTTCTGGATTAACTCGTCCATCAGAATGACTATGACGCCGGAAGCAAAAAGCTGAGCGAACACTAGTACCATTTCATTTGGTTCCAACGCACCGTAGGCATTACCCATGATGTATGCCATCGCTTGGAATGCTGTCATGAATAGTGCGAGAACTTTCTGCCCACCAGTGAACATAGCTCTGTCCTCTGGGTCCCCGAAATCAACATTGATGATTTTTGATCCCGAGAGAAGCTGCATAACTAGGCCTGCAGTTACGATTGGACCTATCCCCAGTTCCATCAGTGTTCCTCTGGTGCTTGCGAGGATGACTCGCATTGCCCACAGATAGTCCGTACCGCTCGTTGGGTCCACACCGTAGAGTGGCATATGTGACATTACTAGGAATATCACTAGGATGACAATCGTCCAGATCGCCTTCTCTTTGAAAGAAACTTCGCGGTCTGGTGCCTTTACTTCAGGCATTACTCTTACAAATGGGGATAGTAATTTTAGAAAGGTGCTAGGCAACCCTACTTCTCCTGCAGGTTTTCTCGGCCAACAAATGAGCTGAACCTTTAAAGATAGTGGTTTCCAAAGTCGTGTACTACAGCATCAACTCGGTGTTAGCCGTGTTCGATTTGTAACCAAACGCATCCGTGAGCTAGTTCACTTATCGACTGGTAGGTCAATAGTCCCGCCTTTGCCAGTTACTTTTTCCCGAGCTCTTACGCTGATGCGCTTGACACCAGTCAGGTTCAATTGGCGCGTGACTCTTCCGGAACCCAGAATCTTGTCGATACCCAAGCGTGACACGTCAATAGTGTATCTCCGCCCTGTTTTGGTGGCATATCCCGATGCAACGAGCCTGTCAGCAGCCTCATCCAGATTTCCAACATTTAGAACAGTTTCCCCCTCAATCATTTTGAGAGGTCTCTTGAATCCATGCTTCCCGAAGTAGTTGGGGTTCTCAGCCATGACTTTTTGATAGTGGTGCTTCTTGGACCCAGCCATTCCCTTGCCACCCCGCTGTCCGGATGCACGATGACCTGCGCTGAAACCGTAACCAGCGGCCCTGCGGCCTCTCATCTTGTGGATCTTCTTCGACTTTCGCTTCTCCATCATTAGTTCCTCTGTTACTATGCTCTTTTGAGTCGCACCTCTAGGACTCCGTTTCGAATCGCCGACTTGGCCAGTTCCTTTTTCACATTGCCCGGGAGTTCAATCTCCTTGTGGTATGGGCGAGATGGGTTTTCAACATGGATTGTAAGAACAGTTCCCTTAATTCGAACCTTGATCTCATCTTTCTCCACACCGGGCAGTTCTGCCACAACTATAATTTCATCATCCTCTTCGATGACATCAATCAATGGCTCTATCCGATGAGCCGATTTGAGACCTTCTCCATCCGGGATGGTGTTGCCAAACCGCTGTATGAATGGCTTTCCATCTTGCCCGATACGCATTGAGAAGCCAAACAGAAATGGATTCGTGCCCTCGGGGTTGCGCATGAACTCTTCCATGGACTTTGAGTCAAGCATTCCTCCCTCGCTCAGGTCTTGCATCATACGGTCCATCATTTCATCGATTTGCTGAAACATTGACTCCGGGAGAAAGTCCCCCAGCCATTTGCGGATAGCTTGGCGTGGATCCTCATCAAATGGATTATCGTCCCAAGACACCGAATTCACCTCAAATCATTTTCTGTGCAAGCTCGTTTATCCCAGCACCTCGATAACCGTTCACACCTCCCATTCCAACAGGAAGGTTGCGCTTGCCACGAAAGCCTTTCTTCGGAGGGGCCAACCTGAAGACAGGTTTGAGTCCCTCAACATCGTTCACGCTGGCTGTCCCTGCAGCCAGTCCCTTTGCGAGTGCTTTGATCGATGAATGGCTGGAATTCTTCTTCACATAGGCATCAGTAATGCGTCTGTTTCCTGAGAGGCGGCCACGTTTGGCTAGAATCCCGTACGCTGTGTCAGCGTCAATCTCACCCCATGTGATGTAGTCCTTAGCCTTGGTAATCATTCCTTGAAGACTAGGTGTAAGCTTGATGACCCTTGCCTGGTGAAGTCTGCCAAGACGCAGTTTTTTCAATGTGTCCTCGATCTGAGGCCTAACACTCACTTGTCCTCTAAGACGTATCGCCAGTATAACGGCTTCATTTTCACTCATGACTCAGTCACTCCTGCTGTTGCCCATTCCTGAGGTGGAAGCATCTTGTATGTTTTTGAGAGCGCGTCAACGAACGCTTTAGCGAAGTTCGAGGATGTCCTAGAGCGGCCCTTTGTCATCGACCATACATCCTTGAGTCCTGCAATTCGAAGAACTATCTTGCCAACATCTGCCGTAACTAAGCCAGTTCCTTTTGGAGCCGGCTTGAGTGTCACTTGAACTGAGCCCGAAGTTCCTTTTACCGCAAATGGCACGCTGTGAGGGTCGTTACATCTACATTCCCAAGAACCACAGCCCCTGCGCAAGGGTCTGATGTTCATCTTAGCCCTAGCTTCAGCTGCTCTAATCGATGGGACGAATTCTGGAGCTTTCCCTATACCAATCCCGATGTTGCCTTTGCCATCACCGACGACAACAGTAATGCGGAAGCTCTTCTGCTGGCCGCTGTCTGATTGGCGCTGAACCAAGTTCACATCTACAATCTCCTGCTGTAGTTCTGGAAACAGCATATCAACAATCTCGGATTCTCTTATGAGGTAGTTCTGCTGCAGAACCTCCTGTAGGCTGTTGATGTGACCTTCTTTGACCAGCTCTCCCAGCCGGGTTTTGGGAACCCAGTCCTTAAGCGGGTCTACGTCTTGTCGGGGCTGTCGACGCCTTCTTTGTCCTCTTCTACTCATCATATATCATCCCCTATTTCTTCTTCCCTCTCCGCGCAAGGAGTTTCTTGGGTTTCGGTTTTCTGGGCACTGCACGAGGCGCTTTCACGGCGGGTTTCTTTGCAGTCTTCTTCACGGGCTTCTTGGCGGCAGCTTTCTTCGCTGGTGTCGCCTTTCTCTTCTTTTTCTTCTTGAGATCTGCCTTCGGTATCTCCAAGAGGGCTTTCTTCACCTTCTTGAACTGTTTTGGAATGCCTGTAACGACTGTCTTCTTCTTTCCCACTTCTGAAAACATCAGAGAGTCACCAGAGCTCTCAGCAAAGTGATTGTACGCAGCTACGATGTGTTCGCCAGATAGTCTGGCCTCGTCTGGCAGAACATCTGGATCGTGCGAAATTTTGAGTCCCCCGTCCAATGCTCCTGCAAGTGCCGCGAATATTTTCGAACCCCTAACTGGGGGATTGAGTCCAATGTCAAGCACGGCTTGTTCCACTCCTCTACTCTTAGCTCTTAAGCCAGCTAGTAAGCCGGTAAGATAAGATACAGGCGTGTTTCCACCACCAGTGGTCCAACCATGATTGGAAAGCTCTGATGAAACTGCGGATGCCACAGTCATGTCGCCAGTGACACTGGCATTCACAACTTGGACAATCATTCCTGTATTGGTTTTCCTGACCACAAGGCGCGGGAGCCTAGAGAGTAATAGCCGACGGCGACGATAGTAGTTCGTCTTTCCCTCTCGTCTGCGTCTGAATTTGACTTTGTATGTCGGTCCTTGCGCCATTATTTCACTTTCCCTAACTTGTGCTCTTTGATGTACGTCCGCATGTGTGCAGTATTCCTGAACGCATTGCCTTTTGCCTTCAAGTAGAGCTCGCGATATACACCCCGCGTGATCTTGCCCTCGCTTCTGAGTCGTTTCAACTCACGACGCATTGGTCGTATCTTCATCATCCATCGGTCCTTGCCCGAAAGCTTGGCAGTGACTTTGCCTTTCTTCTTGCCAGGTCCCTTTCTCTGACCTTTCCGCTTCTGACGCAATATATGGCGGGCCCGACCTCTACTCACACCTTTCTTGGGCCGTTTCTGGATTGCCCCCTCGTCAACAAGACGGCGGATATCCTCCTTGGTGATTGCGAGGCTAGCTTCATCTTCGAAATCGGGATCTATCCAGACACGCGATTTCCCTACCTTCATCACTTGAGCGCCGAGTCGTTTTTGGGATGTAAGCTTCATCTCTAGTCAGCCTCCATGTCGAGTTCCGAGAAGAGATCCTCTTCTGAGATGCTCTCGGGAGCGCCAGGATTTAGAACTCTTAGGGACATTGCTTCAGCTTTCTGGAGAATCGCTTGGCGTTTTCTCATTCCGACGGTAGCCCCAATCCTGATGGCATGAACTTCGGGATTCAGTTCTTCGAAGTCAGCAGGCCTGTAGACAAGTACTTCAATGAATCTTGATGGATGCATACCTCTCACAGCCTTTGGCTTTCTGTATCCTGTAGACACCATGGCTATGCGGCCCTTGCGTTTCTCTCGTGTAGCGTTATCTATTCCGCGAAGCTTTCTCCAAGAATCGCTTACGCGCGTCCAACGATGTGCTTGTTCATGGCGGAACCGAGGTTGTTTCCTTCTCTTCTCTTTTGCAATCCTTAGAAGCCTCTGGTCAATGAGCTTATCCCTGGCGTGTATGTCCTTCTTCGGCTTCGCTTTCTTCTTGACCTTCTTCGCAGGCGTCTTCTTGGCCTTTTTCTCAACCTTCTTCTTGGCTGGTGCCTTCTTGGATGCTTCTTTCTTCGGTTCAGCCTTCTTGGCTTTCGGAGTCTTTGGCATAATCTTTTTGGCAGATGAAATGATATCGGTTGCTCTGCTCTCGCTGAGACCTTCTATCTTGTTTGCTAGCTTTGCAGGGTCGCTCTTCGACACCTTCGCTACGGTCTTGAACCCGGCTGCAACAAGCTTCTCCTCTAGCTTTGGCCCAACTCCATCCATATCTGTCAGTACTGGCTTTTTGGACATCATCTCGCCTCCTATACTATCGACTTGACCTCTTCGCCCTTCCTCTTCTTGAGGACATAGATACCGTCAAGGAATACACGCCTGTCCTTGTGACGGATCTTTGTAGCGAGCTGTATGTTCGCGGCAGTCTGCGACACGTGTTCGATATTGATGCCGCTGATGATTACATCGTCCTCTCCGGTCTTTATTTCAACGTCACCTATAACGCGTGCCGTTCGAACGCCACGTTCTCCGATGAAGTTCTTAATCATGACCTCCTTACCCTTCACCTCGACGGTTATGGGGAAGTGGCTGTAAACGATCTTCATCTGGTATTCATAGCCATGCTGTACACCTGTAAGCATGTTACGCACATGAGCGATAGCAGTGCCAACCAGAGCCCGAGTGCTCTTGCGCGATCTTATGGTGGATACCACCAATTCGTTACCCTTTATGGCAATGCTCGTCTGAGGTTCAGGAAATGTCCGTTCGAGCGTTCCGAGAGGCCCTGTCACTGTGACAGTCTTATCTTCCAGATTAACCTGACATGCACTGGGGATTTCGATACGCTGCTCATAGCTTGGTTTGCCTGACATCTTAGTTTCACCTCAGTATACGTAAGCAAGCAATCGTCCGCCAATTCCTTCCTTCTTGGCATCCTCATGAGTCATAACACCGTTAGGTGTGGTTACAATCAGTATTCCATAGTTGAATGCTGGCAGGAAGCGCTTCTCATATTTCTCAAAGCCGTCACGTTTCACAGGATATCGCGGCTTGATTACTCCACACTTATTGGTTCGCCCCATGAGCTGGATTCTGAATCTGCCCGCCTTGCCATCATCGATGCGCTCGAATTCGCCGACGTAGCCCCTTGATTGCATGACCTGCAATACTCTTTCTATCAGACTGGAGGCTGGTGCAACAACGACCTCCGGTTTCCCAACTAGCTCGCTGTTGTATATACTTGACATCGCATCAGCCAGTGGATCTAGTAGTGTCATTTCTTCACGGACCTCCTAACTATACTTGCGGAATCCCAGCTTGACAGCTGTTTCCCTGAAACAGCGTCGACACATGTTCAGACCGTACGAGCGGATTATAGCCCTATGAGTACCACATCGGGTACAGGTTCTGCTTCCTTTGCCCATCTTCTTGCGTTGTTTTCCGCGCTCTTTCTTTGTACTCATCATGCTTCACCTCAGAATAGATAGGTCCTCTCACGTAGCTTTTCGAGTATTTCGATCTCAAACTTGTTCTTGACGAAGACCATACTCTCTTCCGGTGTTAGCCTATGTCTGTATGGGATTTTGTTTCTCCGTCTACGCCTTCGCTTCACTCTGAAGCCGGGACGTTCGATGCAGACAGTGATGTTCATACCTTGAATGCCCAACTGAGGGTCATACTTCACTCCCGGTATGTCTATGTGCTCACCGATTCCAAATGCAAAATTGCCATCTAAGTCCCAATTCTTGATTAGGAGTACATTCTCCTTGGCCTTGAGCGCCTTGATTAGGAACTCCTCTGCTTTCTTGTGTCTCAGAGTGACTCTAACGGCAATTGCTTCATTCTTCCTGATACCAAATTCTCTAACCGTCTGGCGCGCCCTGGACTGAACTGGAGTCTGATTAGTCAGTTGTTCCAGTATTGTGGATGCCTTGCTCAGCGTTTCTCCGCCCCCAGAGCAGATGTCCACTACAACCTTCGAGATGAGCGGCTCACGCATCGGGTATGCCGTCCAGTCTTCAACATAGACCTGTTCATCTGGAGTACTCATCATTCAGCCCCTCCTGCAGAACTGAGACTGACTTCTGGTTTCTTGGTACCCACAACGAACACGTATTCCAGAGCTGTCTGAACTCTATTCCCGTCTGGGTCTTCTAGTGTTACTGTGCTTGCGTGAGGACCTAATCGTCTTTCAATCGCAATAATCCTGCCCTCGATTCCGACGTTCTTTCCTTGGGTGACTATGGTGTAAGCACCGTTGTCGAGGGGTATCGAAGATATGATCTTCTGGTCCGGAACGGATATCTTCAGAGTGTCCAAAGGTTTGTAATCTGATGGTTTTGCCCCTTCTGGAAGCAGTATGTTGCGACCATCATGCAGTGCTATTTGGAGTTTTCCACCAGGGATCATTGTCTTGCTCTCAACCCTGCAGAGTTTGACATCCTTTTCCTTCTCGGAAATCTCTACAAGGCGGAATCCGCCTCGTCGCTTGGGGAGAAGCCTGAAGCGTTCATCTGATGACTTAACCTCGACGACATCCATCAGACCGATTGGATATCCCGGATCTTTCCGTACTCGACCATCAACCAGCACTTGACCATCGGAGAGTATCGTCTTAACTTCCCGCATGTTCTCTGCATGGCCTAGCATCTCTCGTAGCAAAATTGCTAATGTTAGGCACCGATCCTTGGAGTGTGGACCTGCGGTTGGCTTAGTTGTGAATTTTGCTACCTTCCTCTTGATGGGCCAATGTCTTGGCGCCGGCAGGCGTTTCAGGTGCTTCTTCTGGCCTCTTCTTGTCATCTATTCACTCTCCGCAATCTTGGCTACTTTACTCTCGATGAGTTTCTTCCTTTCATCATCAAGCTCAAGCTGTGTTATCCTTAGGTTGGATGGATGGAGTGGAATCTGTACTTCCTTTCCGTCCGCCTTTGTGGTCGTTCCGCTCTCTACGTAGACTCGCACATTGCTGTAGTCGACCTTGACGACCTTTCCTTCAGTGTCTCGAAACTGTCCCCTCATTATCCGAACGAGGTCTCCCTTCTTCACGACCATTGAGCGAAAGCCGTAATCCTCTTGGAGGAACTCGTCTAATCTGCATCTCAACAATCGCTTGTGGGTATGTAGGGGTGACTTGTAGATACGTCTCCGTTGTTTGCGTGGGGACTTAGAACTCGGCTTCTTTGTCATCAGTTTCTACCTCACACTATCTTCGAAGCGATGGCAGCAACTCTGGGCCACTTTAGAGTGACCTCTCTTGCCATTGGTCCTCGGAGTTCTGAGCCCTGAGGCTCGCCTCCAGGTTTGATGAGAACAGCTGCATTGTCCTCAAACTGCATCCACGTGCCATCCGGTCTGCGAAACGGTTTCCGTTGACGCACAATGATTGCTTGGATGACCTGCTTTCGTAACTCCTGTTTTCCTTTTGTCACAGATACATTCACGCGGTCTGCAACACCCGCCTTTCCCAGTTTCCGGAGCTTTCCCTTGTATCCAAAGACTGTGATTATCTGGAGCTCTTTCGCTCCAGAATTATCTGCACATAGAATCTTAGCCCCAACAGGCAGCCCTCGTGCAATCCTAGGAATGAATTTCCTGATACCTCTACCAATTTTCCTTGACATGGGCTATTCCTCCTCTACTGTTTTTTGTGGTCTTGTTTCTATTACCACAAAGGATACAGTCTTGCTAAGGGGACGACATTCGGCCACTCTAACCGTATCGCCTACCTTGGCGTTAATGCACGGTGGAAGATGAGCATGCTTCTTTGATCTACGCCTTTCATATCGAGAATACTTCTTGACGAGGCGCAAATAGTCGGTTTGGAACGTAATCGATTTGTGCATCTTCACGCTGGTGATGATGCCCTCCATTACGCGTCCTCTGACTGGGAGACTGCCGTGGAATGGGCAATTCGAATCGTCGCACACATTCTCTGGTGGCTCTACATTTGGAATCCCAATGTCCCGAACTTTTACTTTCGTGTCTACCATCTTCACCATCTTCTGTTAAGGCGTTTCTTCAGCCTATCTTCAGGTCTTCCTTTCAACACGTTACCGTCCACGCGGACGACAGTTCCATCAGGAAGGCTCATGTCGAACACGCAAACACTCTTTGGCAATTGGATTACACCCGCACCTGTGTCGACGTGAATCATCTCTCTGGACTCTACGACTATTGTGCCAGATCTACACACCTGTCCAGGATCCCTAGATGCAACTACGTGTGTCTTCAAGCCAACCAGCTCATGCTGGATTAGATTCATTGGAGTCACAGTCATTGTTCCAGTGTCAACTCCTCTTCCCTCTGAATTGTTAGAATTCTAGCAATAGCTCTTTTGATTGCCCTTATCTGGTAGGGATTTTCAGAACCGCCACCAGTGGCAATTTGGATTCTAACACTGGTGAGTTCATTGAACAACTCATCCATCTTCTTCTGGCGTTCTGCTGGATTGAGTTTGCGAATGTCCTTTGCTGTGAGTCGAGCCATCGATTATTCGCCTCCTTCTTTGGGAGTGTCAAGTGCATCCAATTCCTTCAGTTCTTCCAAAGTACTCTCTTCACTAGACAACGACTCGCTATCTGTTTCAGGCGGCTTCTCTTCAGGTTCAGCGACTTCCGCTTTCTCTGGAGCCTTCTTCTCTTCGGTGGTTACAACGTCATCAACAAGCTCAAGTCCATCAAGTTCTTCCAATTCTCTTAGCTCGTCAACATCCGTTATTCCTTCAAAGATATCCTCGGCGCCTTCGGTTTCAGTAACCACATCGCCCACCTCTTCCGCTTGCTTGAGCAGCTCCAGCTCTGCAGGTTTCTTTGGCTTCGGCTTCTTGACAACTATCACTCCAGGTAGTTTGGCATCGGGTTGCATAATTCTAACTTTGATGCCTATCGCGCCTGGTTTCAAGATAGCAGTATCATCTGCCTCATCAACATACAGTTGAGCTGGTGCACCCGTTTTGGCAACCGTGGCTTGCTTGAACTTCTGGTAGCGGCCTCTCCTGCTTGATAATTTACCCTTGACGATTATCTCGCATCCTAGTGCCCCGGCACGCATTACACGACGAAGGATCCAATATGCCATTCTTCGGAAACGGACACCTCGTTCCAGCTGTCTTGCAAGTCTGGAAGCCATTGCCTGAGCACAAAGCCAAGGGTTCTCTATCTCGCTCACTTCAACCTGCACGTTCTCAATACCGAAATCGGTTTCAAGGATATCTGACAGTTCTCGTATTTTTGATCCTCGACGTCCAATAACCACGCCTGGTCTAGAGGCATGAATGATAACTTCTGTGCGCATGGGCATCTTCCGGATTTCCACACCACCGTATCCGGCCGCATTGAGTTCTCGCGCCAAGAACTCGTCAATCTTAAGCTTACGACTATTTTGCTCTATGAAGTACTTCACTGCCGACACTTAGCTCACCTCTTCCAACACAATCTCGATGTGTGTAGTGTTCTCGAAGTACGGTGAACTTTTGCCAAAAGCTCTCTCAATGTACTTCTTGTATGTTCTACCGCGCTGTGCCGCGGAATGGATTATCTTGAGCCTGTCAATGTCCAGACCCTTGCTGTCCGCATTAGCCTCAGCATTTCTAAGAATCTTCAAGATATTCTTGGACGCTTTCACCGGATGACCCCCTGGAGCCCATCCTTTCATACCCGCGTGGTGACCGCGCTTTTTCTTGTGGCGTCTGTAAGGTATCCATGCCTTCTCTTCAACTACACTTTCAAGAAGGTCAATGGCCTTGTCGAGCATCATTCCACGGATCTCTTTACAAACTTCTCTGGACTGCTTGGGCGAGCATCGCAGATTTCTGCCACTAGCTACGGCTGTTCGGTCTGGGTCCATGCCTATGATTGAATATCCATATGTCGGCATTGTGCCTCACTTCCGGGGTAGCGACTTGGTTGATGTAACACAGCTTTTACACTGTGTCCAACCAGACACTATAACACCCTCAACGACTACTTCAGACCCTACCGGCACACGTATACAGACTGTTCTCGCGAGCAGAACTAGGCGCCTGCACTGCATCCATCGGTTCTCAAGCAATCGCTTACAGAGAGCGACTGGCCATTTCGGAAATGTTTGCCATTTAAACCTATGCACTTGTATGGTCCATTTTATGGGTTATTGCCAAACTCTGCAATGACCCGCTTCAGCGATGGTGAATTTATGAACTTTCGCACAAGATTTACACCCGCATTGGTGAGAGTGCTCTTCACAAAGTGTCGACCAGATGATCGTATGAAGACAAGTTTCTTGTCCTGCAACCGACTCAGGCTTCCTAGCACGATCTGAGTGAGTTCCTCCCCAGTAAGCTCGATGCCCTTCCCAGGCGTTTGCAGGGTTTCACACATCTTCAGAACGGTACGTACAGAGCTAAGCTGGCGTTTCTTGCTATCATACGGATTTGAATACAGCCAGAGAAGAACAATGAGATCTATTACACTGAGCCCTATGTTCGGATTGCTTTGAAGTGCTCTCTTGGCAACCAGCTCGACTATAGGCATCGTAATCATCCTCTCAGAACCCTATCATCATTTGAATCAATCGAGGTTTCTATGCTCGACTAATAACTCCAGGTTTTGGCTCGAAGATACCCCCTTCTCTCATCAATCGTTCCAATGAAGCTATCACCGAATCTTGAGAAACTCCTTCTAGTTGAAAGTGTGCGATTATCTGGTCGACTCGCAAGCGTTCCCCTTTCTCCTCGAGTAGCACGAGAATCGCATCTGAAACATCTATTTTATTTGAGGATGTTTCGGTCTTCTCAGTCTTTGATTTGACCAGTTGAATCAACCAAGGCCGTGGGAAAATCAGAGTGCCGTGATTGGCAAGATTGGTCAATTGGGTTTCCACCCAATTCCAATCCAGTTGATATGCGCCGCAAAAGCTCTCTATTCTGCCAAGTGTACACGGATTATCGGTCGCCTCTTTCTCAAGGAGGTGCATGAGTCTCTTTCTTTTTCCCGAGGGAACCGGTGCATCAATCCCCTTTGCGATATCCTCAGCACGCAATTGCCTCTCGGGAATCAGAGCGCGCACTCTCTCCCGTGACCGCTCCACTGCCTTTTCAAACACATCACCGCCTCGCGCGGCGTTGAACTCCTTGACCGCAGTTGAGGCAGCATTGGGACTATCGAAAACCGCACGAGCAGCCTTAGTGATGTTGATGATTTTGCCGCAGTAACTGCAACGTCTTCGCTTCTGACCAACAGGAGCATTTGTGAAGTTCCTGCATTTGGGGCACATGAAGACAAGAAATGATTTCACCAATCAAACACCAACATCATCTATGTCTTCAAGTTCCAAGCTATATAATCGTCCCTCTCTGCTACCGAACAAATAATGTTATATCCCGTCAAAGACCCGGCCGCGCCTGAGGACCCCGTTAATGCCAAAGAAAGCCAAGCGGATTATTGTGGATTCTAAGCTTTGCAAGGGCTGTCACATCTGCATCTCAGTATGTCCGCATGGAGTTCTCAGAAAAGCTGATGAGGTCGACAATCGAGGCTTTTTCCTTCCAATTGTCAAGGATTTGAAGGCATGTAGGGTTTGCAGACTATGTGAGATGGAATGCCCCGACTTTGCCATTTGTGTCGTAGAGTAGTAACTTGGATACTGACTTGGCATCTAGAGCGATGGAATTCTTACAGCCCTCTAGTAATCTGGAACACAGAGATGTAAGAAATATGTAAATTTTCCACGATACGCGGGAGTCATCCACATGTGCCTGCATCGCCATGACTCCCACTCAGTCCATCCCATTCCTGATATCTTCCCTAGGATACCCGGATACTCCTGTCCCGCAGGGCTTGGACACAGCTCCTGATTATATCCCTCAGCATTGATTCATCAAGCTTCAGTTCGCCAAGGTCACTCCTCACCATCTCTGATACCTCATC
>DAOWNS010000046.1 GCA_030642465.1 Candidatus Thorarchaeota archaeon
GGCTTCTTGTAAGAGCTGACTCGTGTTGGGATTCCGGGTTCGACCTTTTGCCTTAAGCCGGGCCTTGGCCGCCTTGAAGACGACCGACATATACTCATCAAGCTCAGTGCGCTCTTGTCGATCGAGTTTAGCCAACGCCTGAAGAGAGCGTTTGGATTTTGCGACAGAATAGTACCTAAGATCCCGCACATTCAGATGCTTGAAGTTTGTGGTGAACGAATCACCGAGAATCTCCCGACCAAAGACAAAAGCTGCGCTAGTTTTGCCAGTGCCGGATGGACCGAGGAATATCATGTTAGAGTAAGTGCGGGAGGTAGCTAAGTTTCTGAGGTGAGAGATGGCTTGTTCTTGACCCACGAACTTCTCCCACGAATCCGGCCTGTACTTCACACACCAGAGAGGAGAATCCACAATAAGCACCGTATTTGAAATCAAGTAGAGACAAAATAAGGTTGTTCCTTTTTGCGGCAATGAATCATGAAAAAACCAACAAAGCACCAGTTCAGCAAGAATTGAGTAGAACCAAAAGCGTCATAAACCATTACTTTCAAGCTGAATGGTTACGGGGGTCGGAATTCCAAGATGCGTAAAGAGAGTCTCGAGCATGAAATAGAACATATGTTTAGAGAAGATCTTGTAAAAGCATACCAGCATTGGGGAATTGATGTTTCTGGCAGCAGTACTGGGGACTCGCTTCCAAAGATGCTTGCTGAGAAGATGAACGATCCTGATTCCAGAGACCGGGTGTTTCAAACATTCACTGATGGCGAAAGAGACCTTCTCGGCACTCTCGTGCTTCATGGCGGGGCCTTGAGCTATGATAGATTGAAACCATATAGAAAGATTTACAGCTACGGTCAACTGAACCAGACAGAAAGAGACCTACGCAAGAAGGGAATTATAGTCCGAAAGATGATGGCAAGGCTTACGGATTATGGAAGAGAAGTTGCAGAGTTCAAGGTTCTTGACTTCTTTCAAGTTCATTTGAAAGAGTATTTCTCAAGAAAACCAACACAGCACCCTGAGAAACCAAAAAATATCAGGTCGCTTGTGGACAAAAGAGATACACTTCTCATGGATGCATTAGTCCTTGTATCGTACTTAGCAAAGAATGAAGTTAGACTAACTAGCTCGTGGGAGTTTCCGAAAAGAGAGATTGACCACGTTAAGAAAGCGATGTCCAAGTCCACAGAGAACAGGTTCGATCTCGTCCAGAAGATGGCAAGAAAAGCTGGCGCGTACGCGATTGTAGAAGAAGACAGAGCAGTGCCTGGAAAAGTCGAAGCTCTCTTCTCAGGGAACCAAGATGATGTTTCACGAAGAGTACTGTTCTCGGCTCTTGGAAGAAGCAGGGCGATTTGGGCCACTCCTGATCAGCCCACCGAGTACACGCTCAATCTGATCATATGTCGCCTCAGAAACGCCACACAAGAAGAGTGGATTAGCATCACGGAGATGCGTGAATGGATACGAAGCGAGCTGTTCATTGAAGGACAACCGCTCAAGTGGATACAGGTTGATGATAGTCGCGTGAGGATGGCTCTTGAAACGCCTGTCCTCCTAGGACTTCTTGAGGCTGCCTACAAGGGAAAGAAGCTAGAAGCTGTGCGCCTGACGCAGAATGGAGAAGCTGTCATAACTGGAAAGCGGAAGCCCGAAACCGAAGGTGGGGATACCTTCATCGTTCTGCCCAATTTCGAAATTACTGTCTTCAGTTCAGAAATGGACTACTACAAGCTTTACAATTTGATGCTCTTCACTATGCCTATGAAGACGGATGTTGTTAGCACATTTCGCATTACAGACAGATCCATCTTTCAAGCCGTTGAGGTGGGATTGCGAGAACACCATATACTGAAGTTTCTAGAGAAAGAGAGCAGCAAGCGTGTACCAAAGAATGTAATCAGGTCCATCAAAGACTGGACCTCGCAAACAACATTCGCAACTGTGTCGGACGTAATGCTCTTCGAAACTGAGAACGAGCGCGAGCTTGAGAACTTGCTTCTTATCCGTGATTTCGGCAACAGTGTTGTAAGAAGGGTAGGGCCAACTGCAGTTATTATAGCTGGAGATATGGAGAAGTTTGGAGAGAAGTTGCGCAAACACAAGTGTAACGTTAAGATTGCAGGCAAGCAAACTATCGAGAATGAAGTTTCAAAAGGAACAGCGATTACTGAACAGGTCTTGCTCTACGGAGACCAGACCGCAGATAATGTGCCTGAGAACTGTGTCGGTTGTCCTGCGATAGCGACCTGTAACCGAGTTGCTCGAAAAAAGGCGCGTGCAAGGCGGTAGGTAGTTGTGGCCAACTCCCTGCTTCCGGAAGCTCTAGTCGGCGAGTTTTTCGGTGTGGGGAGTGTTGGGGATTCCGACTTGAGAACCCCGGTTGAATACGTAAAACTCTTGAAATTGCCCTATGCATTTCAAATGACGGACCTTCGGGAAGAGGACATGATACGACAGTTCGGCGCACTAGTCGATGGTTTTGAGGAGGACGACGACTACATTCTTGATGTGGATTTGTTCGCATTCCGGGAGATGCTGCAGGATGACAGCTCTCTGCTTCCAGATGAGGAACATGCGCACAGTCTGTACAGGATGATGGACGGTAGTCAATACGAGTTCTTCAAGACGCAGCAAACAGCTCCTGCTACGATGTGCTTCAGTACGCTGAGTAGCGATGGGAAAAGGCTTGTTTCAAAGAACATGTTCCAGTTTTATACTGCATTGATGACTAGAATAGCACGAGGTCAAGTTGAACATCTGAGCTCGCATTGCGACAACATAGTTCTTTGCCAAGACGACCCGGCATTAGGATTCGTGATTCAGAAGATTGAGAGTGGAGAGGTTGGAGACCTCAAAGTAGATAGCATCATTCGTGCTACTGACGGAATATATCCCGCGAATGCAATTCCCAGCTACCACTATTGCGATGACTGGCGACTCTTGGAGAGGGATGGGACTCATATCTTGTGGGCCAGCACACCGAAAATTGTTCATCTTGATCTCGTATCATATCCACCAGATACTAGCTCAGAACAGGCTGAAATGCTCAACGCCTTCATGGAAAAAGGCGGAGGTCTGGCCCTTGGAGTTCTACCAAATGTGGATGATGGCTACTCGAAACCAGTGATTGACACATTGAAAGAGAATCTAGAGCAAGCCCTTCAGAAATTCCAAGACAGCGGTGTGAGCCTTGAATTGCTGAGCGCCAACTCAATGCTATCAACGCAGTGTGGACTCTCGAGAGCCACTCCCAAGCTGAGTAAAGAGATTCACGAGATAAGCAATGAGTTCCCCTCGGTTTTCAGAAAGACCGTAGCTCGATTCCTTTAGACGTGCTGACATGAGTATGAAGGATAATCTTAAGAGAAGGATGCTTCGATTTGACGCTTGTCGTCAGTAGGTGGATTTGATGGCTGAAGAGAGCAAAGAACCAGGCAAAGTGATGAAGTTCATCCAAGATTACAGAATGAAGATGCTGATACCCGAGCTAATAGTTGTGTTCGTCGTCTTCTACTTGGCGGAAGAATCGCTTTACACGAATATGTACGAAAGCCTGGGCATTTGGAGTCTAATCGTGCAGCCACTGTACATGGTTCCGAGCGGGATACTCGTTCTTGTGACCGCATTCACGCTTCATGGCATCTATCCTCTGGACAACTATCACGAAGGCAAGATATCTGACCTGCCCAAGTTAGCAGTGGTTATGATTATCGTGTCATTCATTCTTCTTCCCGGCCTAGTTTTGATGCAGATGATTGGTTACTACCTAACCGAAGCGACGGAATTCATCTCGAGAAACCCATTCTGGGAACGCGTTGAAAGCATTGGAGACCTCCTATTCTACGCGGGTCCAGTGTTCTTTGTTGGGCTGCAGTGGTGGCTGTTAATACCTGTGTTCTTCCTATCACAAGGTATCGATGGAATCCACAAAATCGCTCATCATGAAACCTCAAGCGAGAAGATTACGGCGATTTTCTACTTCCTATTTCCCATCTCATTGCTGTTCTTCTTTAACCCAGTTGAGATTATGGCGATGGCGGCGGTTTCGATTCCAGCATTTGCGTTCTATTCCTACGTAAGACCATACTATACGTATGTAACAGCAGTTCATACCTTGACGTTTGCACTTCTCGTTGTTGTCGCACTATTCCTTGCGCCATACCTTCCTCTGTTGGACCTATGGATTCCAGGGTTTATACCGCCCCACGTACCACCGCGGTTATGGTAACACCCGGCTAAGCAAGTGGCTGAAGCGTTGACAATCTGAGAACCAACATTGCACGAGCAAGCACGTGAAGTCAGCATAGACTAAGATTGCATGCGCTGTGATGCTACTTCGCATCATCAAAGGTAGGCTTTCGCGTTGCCACGTCCTCGTCTTCCTCTCTCAGCTTGTGCTGGAATGGCCGGCCCTGGCCATAGAGTGCAGGATCAGCATCGCGAGTCTTTGACATTATCGTGCCAAAGCCGATAACTTGGACTACAACAGAAACAATGCTGATGACAAAGACTTCAGGGAAAAATTCGTGTTCGAATAACTGTGTGAACCAGACGTAGGGGTATGCGACTGCCTGGATCGCGATTCCAGCCATCATCATTAAGACCCATTTATTTGTCCAATTCTTTGCGACCATTAGTATCACAGACCCTCGAACGGAGATTTCGGTGCAATTACCACGGAAATTCAGTCTCGCAATTAAAGATGCCTATGCCCTCACTATTGAGCTTCATTGTAATTCTTCTTGAGCTCCTTGGCAAGGATATTTGCAAAGGCACAGAAGCCCAGTTAGCCGCCTTCAGTCACAAGGGTATCGCTTCTGGCGTGTTCATTGCTATCTTCATCGGGAGGAGAGGTCACACTCACTCCAAGTTCTTGCAGTATCTCTTCGAGGAGTGCATCAGGGCCCTTTGCAGCCACATAAGCTTGTAGGGTTCGTTTCACAAGACCTCGCAGAGTTTCCGAAGTTACGTCGCAGGTTGTGTCGGTTTCTACGGTCCATCGACCTTCAGCTGGCTCGAAATTCATGATAGATATCGCTTTGATGAAACGGCCTAGTCTATCGATTTCTGCTTCAATCCTAGCTGCGCTCTCGACACCGTCGATCCGAGCAACCACTGTAGGGGCGCGTATCGTATAGTATCCCCCTGCTTCACCGATGCTAATCCTGATGCCAACCCAAGAGATGCCGGGAGTATTCCAGAAAACTCGGACTGCGGTTCTGAATTTCCTAGGCGTGCTATAAGGAAATTGCTGGCTCGCATCAGTCGACACAGCTCTGTATGTTAAGACTGAGAATGTCACGCCGAAGAGAACCTGCAATACGCCAAAGACATGCGGGATTAGGAGGAGTAGCTGAAAAGGCATGACTGTCACGAGAGCTCCGGACGATACTGCAGCGAGGAACAAGACAGTCGCAAGAAAAACCAGTTTGTAATCTATGTACGCTATGATATGCGAGTACTCTTTCGCGTACTCACGCATAACACTCTTGAACTCCCTGTAGTCGATCTCGCGGTTGCGGTAAACCCATTCAGGGTTCGTAAATGTTGCTTGATGCTTCATGACCCAAGTGATAAACAGAATGGGAAACATCATGCTAACAAGCAATCCCGTTGTAGTGAGAATCCATTCCATAGGATCAGAGTACAGTGTGAGGAGAACATATTGGGTCCATCCGATTGAAAAGACAACCCACAAGAAAATAGCAGTAATCAGTATGACATAGAAGATTGTTAATGACTTGTATGTCAGCGGGGGTTCTGACACGACATAGACTCCTCTTGGAGAGAGGCTAATTGGCGGATATAAGCACTTGTGGATTATTCGACCGCTATTCCCAAATTGGACAGCGTTTCTCTGGCTTCTTCGCTATCGCCTCTTATTCGAAGTGATTCCAAGAGGATCACTCCAACCGAATTCTCAGTCACGAGCTCAACATCTTTCACACCCAGCTCCTTGATGCGCGAGGGGATCGGGTTGCGAACGTAGTACCCTCCTTTGTCGTCCCCAACATACTTCCTGAAATGGCGGTCTCCAGAGAACCACCACCAAATCACTTGAGGAGAGGTATCTGACGGATATAGCCTACAGAGCGTCTTTGTAATTGCTCCGACTTCTTCAGACCAAGACTCGATGTACGCGTCCTTCTCATGACCGCTGATCCGTGCGATGACACGAGGATTTCGATAGATATGCAATCCTGCAAATTCTGCGGCGTCCACTACCACTCGGATGTGCGAGATGCCTGGAACCTTTGACTGCTTCCGGGCTAACCATGCTGCCTCTCTGACCAGTGGCATTGTGAAATCTTCAGATGCGGAGTTTGCTGAACCGAAATACATAGCAGCGAATGACGTAAGATATACCAGTGTTAGCATGGCAGCCTCAAGCAATGCCGCGTATTGAGATAGCCAAGGGGCTTCGTACTGAACCCATAGGGGCAATCCAAAAACGGCGATTATAAGAAGTACGGGAATGAAGAAGAACCAGAAATTGCCAGAGGCCACTAGCCGAGTGTGATTTCGATTATGCTTCCGCACAAAGGACTTGCATTCTTCAGGCTTGAGTTGGATTGGTTCAAACTTCCATTCAGGACGACTGTATTCGACAGCCTGTTTACCCTTCCAACCCAGAAATGCACCTATCAGTGTAGCCAACACGGGTATGCCGAGGAACCACAACAGAATCGCCATGAAGTCCATCGGCTCATGTCCAATATACGTTGAACCAGCCCAGTATCCGCTAAACAGGCTGAGTGCAGTTCCAACAACTAGCACGCCCATGACCAAGTTAAGTGAATGATAACGAATTGGTGATTCCGTCATAGCGAGGCAGCCCTCTGCTCATTTCCCGTCATGCTTGCTCTTTAAGCGTTGCTGCAGGTACAATGATGCAAGGATGCTGCTTATGCGGCGCAGAAGCCGCGCATGCGATTACAAAAAGAAATTGAGGGAATGAAGGCATATGAACACGTAGATCATATCGTCAAGTTCTGGGGGCACGTGCTTATCGTCGAGAGTGCGCCACACTACTCATGTAGATAACACTCTCCTCCACGCCGTCTAGGTCAAGCAGGTTGTTGAGCTCATCATCATACAGTGCTCCAATCTGGCAACTTCCAAGCCCAAGAGCTTCCGCGGCAAGGGCCAAGTTCTGCGCGATATGACCGGCATCAAGAAACACGTATCTGTACGCGCGTTGGAGATACTTCCACTTCGACCTTTGAAAGACTGCGGCCCAGATGAACACAACTGCTGCAGTTTCTGCAAGCTGCTGGTCAAGAGCCCCAGCACGCACTGCTTTTGACGTGTCACCCTCCTTGAGTAGTTCGAGCTCATGCGCTTCAATCGAATAATGGTACAATCCAGGGTCAATCCCTATGACTCTGTTAATGAGGAGGTAGGTTTCAATTGGATACAACGCTCCTGCAGATGGCGCAGTACGAAGAGCGCTTCCGCTAATCCTAGCCGAAACTCCTTGAGTAGCCCATAGCATCTGTGAGAGTTCCTTCTGACTGATTGGCTGTACGTTGTAGGCACGCTTGCTCCGCCTTTTGCTAATAACATCCCAAAGACCAAGCCCATTTTCAATGTCAGGTGAAGATAGTGGAATTCGGCGAGCATCAGGGTACTCCTTGTACACTGGAGGTTTTGTTGACCAATCGAGATTGTGCTTTGGAAGCTTTCCACGCTGGTATCTTGTGCCACTATAGAACTCATCACCGATGTCTGGGGTCATTCTATCATCACTTAAGCTGCCTAGACACCCCCCACTAATAAAAAGGGGCTTTGTCGAAATCAGACATTTCTATGTCCTAAGGATAAAACTTTATCTTGGAATTCAGTACGACCGCCCATGTCAGGTAGGAAAATTCGGCTGACACATCTGGAATAGAGTTCATGGAGTTCGAAGCGATGCCCGAAACCGAGGAAAAAAACGGAAGCGTTGAGAAGTCTACTGTTGAATATCTGAAGAGGAAAGCTGAGAAGCCAGGCAGAGATGCAATGATTCTGCATCCATTCTATCGTGGCAAGGTTGCCACAGCCTCGAAGGTCCCAGTGCGCACCTTTGACGATTTTGCAATCTGGTATACACCTGGTGTAGCCAAGGTATGTTTAGCCATTAAGGACAATCCTGAGCGAGCCTACGAGATGACGAACAAAGGAAACATGGTTGCAGTTGTGTCAGACGGAACAAGAGTCCTAGGACTCGGTGACATAGGCCCCTTGGGTGCGGGCCCTGTGATGGAAGGGAAAGCAATCTTATTCAAGTACTTGGGGGGCGTGGACGCTTGGCCGATATGTCTTGATACCAAAGACCCCGACAAGATCATCGAAACCGTGAAACTAATTCAACCGTCGTTCGGCGGAATCAACTTGGAGGACATTTCCAAACCGAAGTGCTACGACGTTCTTGAAACCCTCAAAAAAGACCCTGATGTGAAAATCCCCGTGTGGCATGACGATGCTCAAGGCACTGGAACAGTTGTCCTGGCCGGCGTGATGGGAGGACTTCGTGTTGTGAAGAAGCAAATGGAGAACATCACAGTTGCCATGCTTGGTGTGGGTGCCGCCAATACACGCACAGCCTACCTTCTTATTGCAGCAGGAGTTAACCCCAAAAACATCGTGATGGTAGACAGCAAGGGAGCAATCTACGCCGACCGTGACGATATTGTTGAGCAAAAAGACTATGACAAGTTCAAGTACGACCTTGCACAGAAGACCAATCCGGAACGAATGACTGGGGATCTCGGCGAGGTCATTAAAGGCAGGGACGTTCTCATCGCTGCCGCGAGGCCAGTGCCAGGCACAATAAAGAAGGAGTGGGTGTCAAAGATGGCCACAGACTCCATCGTGTACGCCTGTGCAAATCCACTTCCTGAGATCTGGCCATGGGATGCAAAGGATGCTGGAGCACGGATTGTTGGTACTGGAAGATCAGACTTCGACAACCAGATCAACAACTCCCTAGGATTCCCAGCCATATTTCGTGGAACTCTTGATGTAAGAGCAACGACCATCACCGATGAGATGTGTATTGCAGCCGCTCAAGCACTTGCAGATATTGGCGCAAAGGGAGCATCAGATAAGAAAGTCATCCCAACAATGGACCATTGGGAGCTCTATCCGCTCGAGGCTACTGCAGTGGGCATGAAAGCGATTGAGCAGGGAATAGCCGGGAAGGAGTGGGAAGAGAAAGAGCTCTACAGGCATACAGAACACATCATTAGGGTCGCCCGTGCTTGCACAGACAACCTCTACGAGAAAGGTTGTATTCCTAAGGCCCCACCAACATAGACAGCTAAGAACACAAGTGCGAGCCCGGTCTAGCGAATCCTACGCCGGAAGTAGAACGACCCCAATAGAAATGGTATCGCGACTATGAGCACCATGACTATGATTGCGTTAATCCGGGGATTGTGATCAGGACCATCTGGGCTGAGGTCTACGTCATAGTCGGGAACTAGGGGGTTTAGACCTTCAAAGAGCTCCAGTTGATCGCGAAGACCATCGCCGTCAGAATCTTCATTCAAAGGATCCATTCCTAGGGCAATCTCCTCGACATCCAACACGCCATCCGAGTCACCATCCTCAGAGTGTGGATCTGAGCTATTTTGATACTCTTCTAGATTCGTGAGGGTGTCGTTATCCGGATCTGCCATGGAATCGTTCGTAAGAGGGTCAATCTCGAACTCGACCTCCCAGCCATCTGGAATTCCGTCCGAATCGGTATCATTATTCAGAGGATAGGTGCCAAACCCAATCTCTTCGATGTTGCTCAGACCATCCGAATCTGCATCTTCCTCACTGTCATCACGCAAAGGGTCAAGACCGAATTGAACTTCGAGCCCGTCTCTTATCCCATCGTTATCTGTGTCCGGCACAAAGATGTCTGTCTGGGCCTCTACCTCGTCCGCATCGCTGAGGCCATCGTGGTCCCAATCAAGCGGTGGAAC